>JBBDIN010000067.1:0-5583 GCA_040880385.1 Thermodesulfobacteriota bacterium
TTATCTAATAAATGGCAATATAATCCAAAAGAAGGCTCTTACAACCCTTCGATTTTCTTAGATTTTATCCCAAACGAATTCATTGAAGATAGAGGGATTTTGAAATCTGCTGATATATCTTAATAGAAAATATTTATGAACCATATAATCAGCATACACATGATAGAAACTCTACTGCTCTCTTTATATTAACCTCTACTTAATTTGGAACTATCTAGTATGAAATTTTATACGGACAATTCAGATGAATTAGTTCATTGTTCAATACTGGAGTACCACCTACTGATTACAAAAAAATCTGTACCATTTTATATTGAGAAATTAATATCATGATGTATTCTATTAGCTGTCGGGTGGAGAGTTTCTGAGAATCCTCTTAAATCTGATTGTTCTGAAAGGAGCAACCACTCATTCCTATAATGAGCGTGATTTCTGAGGACCCCCTAATTTCTTACCGCCATCTGAAATTTGATTCCCACCCGACATTCTTTATTCCTGCCATTGCCTAAGCTCTATAGACCTGTGGGATCATAGCAACTAATGATTTTTCTCTCAAATCAGATATTTTACTATCGAGAAATTACACTGCCGGAGAATATTCATGAGTCAGAAAGTAGCCCTCATTACGGGAGGAGCCAGAGGGATCGGAAAACAGATCGGACTAGCGCTAGCCAGGAAAGATTGGAATATCGCGATCTGCTATAGAACTAGTAAAGATGACGCAGAAGAAACTGTCAGCTTAATTCAAGAAATTGGGTCACAAGCATATTCTCTAAAAGCCGATGTGTCAGATCCTAAGGCAGCCAAAGAACTGGTTAAAAATGTTGAGAAAAAGTTTGGACGAATTGACGCTTTAATTAACTGCGCAGGGCCATATCATAGAACCAATATTCTAAAAGAAACCCCTGAGGGATGGAACAGCATGTTTGATAACAACCTCCATCCGGTGTTTTACCTCACTCAAGCCGTATCAATTGGCATGATGGAGCGTGAATCTGGTCGGATTATCAACTTCAGCATGGCTAATGCTGATAAAATGATGGCTCAGACAGAGGTAACAGCCCATTACATAGCCAAAGTGGGCGTGCTTATGCTCACACGCGCGTTTGCAAGACAGTTAGCGGCTCATGGGATTACTGTAAACGCCATATCGCCCGGGTTTATTAACTCCGGAAGCGCACCAGAGGAAGAGCTTCAAGATATGGTAAAGAGAATTCCAGCTGGTTATATAGGAAGCCCTAAAGATGCCGTAGACGCTGCGCTATATTTGCTATCCGATGAAGCCGCATATGTGAATGGATCAAATATGATTCTTAGCGGCGGCTGGGGACTGTAATAGGGGCTTAAATGTTAATTTAGTTGGCAAGTTATGCACGTCTTAGTTATACTGAATTCCCATTATGAATATAAAACTACTAAAACAACTATGCGAAACACCAGGGCTTCCGGGTGCTGAAGAACCGGTCAAAAAAATAATAAAAAAAGAGTTTGAAAAACTTACCAAAGAAGTATCAGAAGATGTCCTAGGGAACATCATTGCCCATATCCCGGGAAAAGGCCCCAAACTTGTGTTGGACGCACACACCGATGAAGTGGGCTTTATGATCAACCATATAGATAAAAGAGGATTTGTTAGAGTTACCCCACTCGGCGGAATGGATCCCAGAGTATTCTACGGGCAGAGATTAATTATCTACGGTAAAAAGCCTCTTGTCGGAATGGTGGGAGCAGTGCCGCCTCATATAAGTAAGAGCGGAAATAATAAAGAAGTTCCTGAAATTGAGGATTGTGTTGTAGATCTGGGATTAACTGCCGATAAAGTTCACAAACTGGTTAGCATTGGGGATGTCGTGTCGTTTTACCCCCCTTTTGAAGAGACAGAGGACGCTATTATCTCAAAAGCCATTGATGACAGGGTTGGATTATTTGTCATGTTAGAGGCACTCAGAAAAAAACCTAAGCTTGGTTGTGATCTATATCTTACAGCTACCGTGCAAGAAGAAGCGGGGTTAAGAGGGGCACGCGTCATAGTTCCAGTGATTGAGCCTGATTTTGTGATAGCTCTTGAGGGCACCGTTGCCATGGACTTGCCAGGGATTGCAGAGAATAAGACGCTTGCTAATGTAGAAAAAGGTCCTGAGATAAGGCTTTTAGACAGGTTTCTAGTAGCACACAGGCCGTTTAGCTACTTTATTATGGATATTGCTAAGAAAAAGAAAATACCTTATCAAGTTACCGTCAAAAATGCCGGCAGTACAAATGCCACTGCTATGCAGGTTACAGGAAAAGGAAGCCGAGCTGCAGTTGTTTCCGTGCCAACACGCTATCTTCACAGCCCAAGCAGTCTAGCTTATAAATCTGATATTGAAGATACTATAAAACTCATTTACCATGTTATAGAAGGTCTTAAAGATTTTAAGATACAATAAGTAGCGTTATTAGGAAAAGTAGCGATTTTCTAAAAAAGCCGGCAATATGCTAAACAAAGCGTACGCACCCTTATTTTTTTTACTTCTATCTTTTTTCCTAACACCAAGTTTAAGCTACTCTGAGGTCTATTCCAGCGCTACAATAAATAGCAGATTAGACACACCTGATTTAGATGATGCTAGAGGTGTGCTTATTAATTATCATAAAGATTCCAACAGCATAGATAAAACTATTGAAATTATTGATGTGATATTAAAGCAAGAACCAGATAACGTTGAAGCCCTTAATTTCCTCTCCAGAGTTTGGCTCACTTCTGGTCATGCAAAAGCTCGAAGTAAGGATGAGATGATTGCTTCTTTTGAAAAAGGTCTTGAGGTTTCAAAGAAAGCTGTTGAAATAGCTCCTAACGATCCTGATACGCACTTTTATTACGTTGCCAATCTTGCGTCACTTGGGGAAGTAAAAGGAATTTTGAATTCTCTCTTTATGTTGCCTGAGGTAAGAAAAGAGCTCGATACTATTTTAGAGCTAGATCCTAACCACGCCTATGGACTGGCGATGAACGGTGCGTTGTATTATTTTCTTCCTAGTCTCTTAGGTGGTGATATTCAGATATCAGAGATATATATTAGGAGATCTCTGAGTTTAGATCCCCACATGTCTTCAGCTAAGTTCTATCTGGCCTTAAATTTGAGAAAACAAAAAAGATACGATGAGGCAATTGAGGTTTTGTTTGATCTTGTTAATGATAAAGAACCTTCTTTTTATCCTGATTGGTATTTGAATAGAAAGTATGCAATCGTGCTTATATCTAAAATAAGAGAAGAAAAGAAATAGTGGTTTTACTTTTTGATCATTCTCGATAATATTAGCAAACAGGGGATTAATAAATGTATATAGATGACCTAATAGCTGTTTTTGAACAATCTGTTCCTAACTATTCCGAGCTAAATACATCTGAAGTTTTAGATTCCTTAAGAAACAGCATAGAGGCTAAAAAATACGATCTTCAAGATCAGGGTTTGATTGAAGCAATTTTAAGAGAGGATAAAAAAGATCTTGTTGAATCTCTTGTTGATACCCTTGAAGAAAGGACTTCTAAACTTGAGGGTGATCAATTGGATAAGTTTCTTAATAGTGAAGATATAAAAAAAGAGGCGATAAAGACATTTATCGCCTCTTTGGAACATTTGATCAATTATTATTATAACAATGTGATCGGCAAGCATTTCTCAAGCAGCTAACCAACCAATTATTATTTTCTTTTACTCATTGGAACATATTTTAAGTTCTTATCGCCAAGATAAACCTGCCTTGGGCGGGCAATTTTTCTCTCTGGATCTAGAAGAAGCTCTTTCCACTGGGCTAACCATCCTGGAGTACGACCAATTGCGAATAGCACGGTAAACATTTCGGTTGGAATTCCCATGCTCTGATAAATGAGTCCTGAGTAGAAATCTACGTTTGGATAGAGTTTCCGTTTTACGAAGTACTCATCTTCAAGTGCAATTCTTTCAAGCTCAAGGGCAATATCCAAGTATGGGTTTTTACCTGTTACCTGAAATACATCGTGAGCGATATCTTTGATTATTGTAGCTCTTGGGTCATAGGATTTATAAACTCTATGTCCAAATCCCATAAGTCTAAATTCGCCGTTTTTGGCTGCTTTGATTGCTTTTGGAATATTATCTTTATGTCCGATCTCAGCTAACATCTGAAGAACACCTTCGTTGGCTCCGCCGTGAAGAGGTCCGTATAGAGCTGCAATACTTGCAGCTGTTGCAGAGTATGGATCAGGATGTGAGCTTCCTACATTACGCATTGCGCTTGTGCTGCAGTTCTGCTCATGATCCGCGTGCAGAATAAGTAGCACGTCGATTGCTTTTTCTATAATGGGGTCTGGCTTATACTTAAGCTCTGTCATTTTATACAGCATGTTAAGGAAATTACCTGCATAGCTTAAGTCGTTATCAGGATAAGAGTAAGGCATACCAAGTGAGTACCTATAGGCGAAAGCTGCCAGAGTCGGCATCTTGGCTATAAGCCGGTGAATCTGTATGTCTCTAATCTCTTTATTGAAAATATCTTTTGACTCGGGATAAAATGTGGATAGCGCCGCAACTGTGCTCATCAACATTCCCATTGGATGCGCATCATATCTGAAGCCGTCCATGAACTCCTTAATATTCTCATGAATCATAGTGTGGTTCATGATATTAGATTCAAAAGTATTGAACTCTTTCTTGTTAGGAAGTTTCCCATTTAGTAACAGGTATGAAACTTCGAGGAAGTTGCTTTTTTTGGCAAGGACATCGATCGGATAGCCGCGGTACATTAGCTCCCCTTTGTCGCCGTCAATAAAAGTAACCCTACTGGTACAAGAAGCTGTATTACTATAAGCCGGATCATAGCTCATCATTCCAAAGTCGTCCTTCTTAACTTTGATCTGCCTCAGATCCATCGCTTTGATTGTGTCGTTCTCGATAGGGAGATCATACTGTTTCCCTGTCCTATTATCCGTAATGCTTAAGGTGTTGTTAGCCTTAGACTTAGCCACGATATTTCCTCCTTCTTACAGTTAACCTACTGCAATTTAAATTGAGTTTGCTTTATTTTATAAACTTTGTTTTAGGATTAAGGTTCGAAAAAACCCCGATTAGATATTTCGAACCACAAAAAGGTACCCAAGTTTTCAGTTTTTTCAAATATTTGAAAAAACTTTTTATTCAACTTATCTTACCGCCACAACTTATCTTAAAAATTCTTTTATGATTGCAATATGTCACTATACAATTTTTATAGGGACAGGTGTAAAGCATCCTATAAATATGAGTAGTGATACTAATCCTAAAATTTTTCTCTTCAAACTTAGCTCTGTCTCTTCGTACATTGTCGGAGGATGCTTTGTCCCCATAAATGTGAGGAGCACTGCCCAAAGAATCCACCCCGGCCACCCTTCAAAAATTGGAACGCTCTCTGAGAACCAGCTAAATCCGCTTCCTAATAAATCATTGCCAATTTCAAGTAGGAATTCAGTTCCTATGCCGAAAATTATAAGCAGCGCAATCATGGTAAGAGATATGTAACGATGAATCCTCTTAGAAAATAATGCATATGTAATGTGGCCGCCGTCAAGCTGCCCTGAGGGGATTA
>JBBDIN010000068.1:0-5548 GCA_040880385.1 Thermodesulfobacteriota bacterium
CAGAAAACACATTTAATGTGTCAATTAGCTTAAATGTAATAAATGTGTTCAAGGATAAGGAAGAGCTTTTCCGACAGGTTCTTCGTGTTCTAAAACCAAAAGGCATATTTGCTTTTCTAAGTGGCGCTATAGATATGCCTGCTGACCCAGAGGTCATTAAACGTATGTCTCGTGGTTGTCTTATCACAGAATACTATGATACAGCGGGTAGCTATAAAACTAAACTCAAGCAAGCGGGATTTCGGGTTATGGAGGTGATAGAATATGTAGAGGATTGTAGGATCCAAATCAAGCTATGGGGTGATGCATTTAAAAAACACTACGATGCTATAGTGAAAGAGCAGGGAAAAGAGACCACTGATCATCACGTTAAATATTTTGATACCTATATTCGTCTTATTGATGAAGGACGTGCGGGAAACTACCTTTTCATTTCCCGGAAACCTAATAGTTGAAGCATGAAGAGATTGAGGCAACAATGTTTTGAACAAAATAACATAAAGGGGGATCGAACATGAAATAATTAAACTATATTTGTACTGCACCCCTTTTGTACCTGTAAAACTAAAAGTGAAATCTTTTTAGACCTTACTTGTCGGAGTTGGTCGCCAAGTGTTTCCTGACCGTAATTAGACCTGTAATGCTAAGAACCACGAACACGGCTATCACATACCCCATTCGCCGAGGGTGGGAACGGAAATTATTCTTTGTGTCGGCATGCCGGCAAATACATCAGCCGCGGACAACAAAATAAGAGCCATAAACGCAAGAACTACTCTCATCCTTTTTTCTCCTTTAATTAAAGCGGTGTTGTAGAGGATTATACAACTCAAGGGGCACTTGTTGTATAGGTTCACTACATATGAGACAAATAGGAGTATTGCCCTACCCAAATAGTCAAGCAGCGTATTTATGTGAAGTGTGATTCTTGTAATAATCCACTTTCGCCTGAATCGGTATGGGGAGCAGTATATTTTGACTAAAGTGTTTAAAATGAAATTAGATCGGTATCACGGTTAGATTTGAAATAAAAAAAAGGCAGCAAGTAATAAATACCTGCCGCCTTTCTATTTTTTAGTCTTAAGAGTTTTTGTCTACTTATTAAACATCATAGTAAAGCATGAACTCATAAGGTACTGGTCTTAGTTTCATTGGATTAACTTCGTTTTCCATTTTGTAATCAATCCAGGTTTCAATAACGTCTTCTGTAAATACATCACCCTTTAGAAGAAACTCATGGTCTTCTTTGAGCGCTGTGAGTGCATCTTCAAGTGAACCTGGAACTGATGGAATACCGGCAAGCTCCTCTGGTCCCAATGAGTAAATATCTTTATCCAGTGGGTCACCAGGGTTTATTTTGTTCTCAATTCCGTCCAGTCCTGCCATAAGCAATGCTGAAAAAGCGAGATATCCGTTACATGATGGATCTGGGAATCTCGTCTCAAGTCTTTTTGCTTTTGGACTAGGTGAGTACATTGGAATCCTTATTGCAGCACTTCTATTTCGTGCTGAATAAGCCAGATTCACCGGCGCTTCAAATCCAGGAACAAGTCTTCTGTAAGAGTTGGTAGTCGGATTAGTAAATGCGCAAAGTGCCCCTGCATGTTTAAGAATTCCACCGATATAATGCATTGCCATATCGCTCATTCCGGCATAACCTTTCCCAGCGAATAATGGTTTATTTTTCTTCCATATAGATTGATGAACGTGCATTCCTGAGCCGTTATCCTCAAATAAAGGCTTAGGCATGAATGTCACAGTCTTATTGTATTTCTTGGCTACATTTCTTATTACATATTTATACCACATCATCTGATCGCCCATTTGAACTAGTGGGGCAAATCTCATATCGATTTCTGCTTGTCCTGCTGTGGCAACCTCGTGGTGTTGGGCTTCAACTGATATGCCAAGGTTTTCTAACTCTATAACCATCTCAGAGCGAAGATCCTGAAATGAGTCAGTAGGCGGAGTTGGGAAATATCCTTCCTTGTGACGAGGTTTGTATCCTAAGTTAGGGCCCTCATCTGCTCCGGAATTCCATATTCCCTCAACCGAATCTACCATATAGTAACCCGAATTTGAGGTTTGGTCGTATCTTACATCGTCAAAAATAAAGAATTCAAGCTCAGGCCCGATGTATGCTGTATCTCCAGTCCCTGTACTCTTTAGATAAGACACTGCTTTCTTTGCGATATTGCGAGGGTCACGTGAGTAAGGCTCGCGAGTAATTGGATCAACAATATCACATAACAATACTAGAGTAGGGTGTTTAAAAAATGGGTCGATCCTAGCTGTGGTTACGTCTGGAATAACAAGCATATCACTTGCATTAATTGACTGCCATCCTCTAATACTCGAACCGTCAAACCCCAAACCCTCTTCAAACATAGATACACTAAACTCATTAACTGAGATACTAAAGTGCTGCCACATACCGATAAAATCTAAGAATCTGAAGTCCACAATAAGAACTCCGTTATCTTTAATCATTTTTACAACGTCTGCGGGCTTTTTTGCAAACATATTAGTAGGTCCTCCTTTGCTTTTTGTCTTTTTTGCTGTGGGCATTATTAATAATGCCCTTTTTAGAACTTAAGTTCCGGCTTATAAAGCTTCATCGCCTCGTTCGCCAGTTCTTATCCTGATTACTTCTTCCATAGGAATAACGAAGATCTTTCCGTCTCCTATTTTGCCGGTCTTGGCACTATCCATTATAGCATCGATGACCTTTGATACCATGTCGTCTGATACTACAATCTCAAGTTTTATCTTCGGCAAAAAGTCAATCACATACTCAGCCCCTCTATAGAGCTCAGTGTGTCCCTTCTGTCTTCCAAATCCTTTTACTTCTGTAACTGTAAGACCTTGAATCCCTATTTCTTTTAAGGATTCTTTCACATCGTCTAATTTAAACGGTTTAACGATAGCTTCTACTTTTTTCATGGGATTTTCCTCCTTCCCACTATAGTTGCAAAGAACATACCACTTTACAGAAATCATTTCAATCAATAAAAATAGGGACTTAAAGTGACTGGCGTTAAATATAGTGCACAAATCTTAAGCACCTGAGGCCAAAAATTAAACATTTTCTATTGATTTATAGTGTTTATAACATATTCGGGATGAATACAATTATTTACAATTCATTATTCGAATTATAAAGTCGTCCTTCCGATTTTTGATCTATTTTCAAGAAAATGTTTTATTGACTATTTTCTTCTCAATTTTGAATAATAAGTGCTTTATTCTCATTTATTAGTATCTTGCTACTCTATCGGTTGGGGATGGCCCTCAAGCTGTGACTATAACACCACCACCATCATCATCAGCAATACCAACCTTATCCGAATGGGGTCTTATAGCAATGGCTAGTATTTTAGGAATCGTAGGATTTATGTTTATCAGAAGAAAGAAAGTCACCGTGTGCATGATACCAAATGAAGGATTAAAAGATTAGATTCTGAATCAATGCTGAAACAAGTTCGGCACATAGTTCAGAATGACTAAAAGGAAAAAGGAGCTTCGGCTCCCTTTGTTGTTTGGTTTGCATTCTAATAATTCCAACTTAAATCAGGCTTGACAAAAGGGGTGCATTACATAGTTTAAATCTAATTATTTAGACTGCTGTACTTGGAGAACATATTATGCCTATTGATAAAAACGTATTTGGTCAGGAAATAGAAACTTGCTCGAATTCTCCAATGACAGGGTTTTACCGGGACGGCTGTTGTAGGACTGGTCCCGATGATTTGGGTTTGCACGTAGTATGTATCGAGGTAAGTGAGGAATTCTTGGAATTTTCAAAAGCTAAAGGTAATGATCTTTCTACTCCGAAACCGGATTTTGATTTCCCGGGCCTAAAGCCCGGAGATAGGTGGTGTCTATGTGCGCTTAGGTGGAAGGAAGCGATGGAGAATGGTATGGCTCCGCCAGTTATTTTAACCTCAACTAATGAGTTGGTTTTAGAGGTTGTAGAACTTGAAGATTTAAAGAAATACGCAATAGACTTATCTTAAAAAGCAAAAATTATGGGACAAGATTCTAATTGGGATATTGCTGAGAGGGTCAACGATGTTTTTACCAACATTGTCATCCCAGTATTTGAAAACTTGATTAGAGATTACGATCAAGTTGGCGGGTATGAAGTCAAGATTGTTTCAGACGGCCCGCTCATAATGGGCATAGAAAAATACTCCTCTATAATGGTTAAACACCCGGGTGGAATGGAAATGATAATTTGCGTGTACTGGGTTAAAAATAGTGAGAGACTCATCGCTGAAAATATTCAACTGATAACTCATAATGTAAGCTTAGATATTTTCTCAGTTACAAAAGAAGAACTTGCCGCCCAGGTTAAATTCTTAAGCGGACTCAAAGATTGAGGGGCACTTTTACGCTAACTGTCTCATTTGCTATGAAATTAGTAAGACTCTTAAATCCATGACATTTGTGTTAGTCGGGCCTGTGATTAAAAGATCGCCAAGAGGCTTAAAAAAGTTGTAGGAGTTATTATCACACAGGTGTTCATAAGCATTTAAGCCTAATTTGCTTGCTCTTGATATAGTGGTTCCATCCGCAATAGCGCCCGCAGCATCTGTAGGCCCGTCGTTTCCGTCAGTGCCCCCGCTAAGTATCACAACATCATTTAGCCCCTCGATATCCAATGCGGCAGCTAAAACAAATTCCTGGTTCCTTCCTCCTAGCCCTTTCCCTTCAATTGTAACAGTTGTTTCTCCACCGGAAATAATACACGCGGATTTCTTAAGGGGATTGCCGGATGATATGACTTCTTTAGCTATAGCCGTGTGTACCTTGGCGACTTCTTCTGTCTCCCCGTGAATAAACGTAGAAAGAATAAGGCTGTTATAACCTAACTCCTCTGCTTTCTCCTTTGCTGCCGAGACTGCAAGTATATTGCTTCCCACTATTGCATTCTGGGTGCGTTCAAATACCGAGCTATCTGACTTTGGAGTATCCTCTATCTCCCCGCTACAACCCTTCTCGATATACTCAATGACACTCTTGGGTACTCGTTGATCTAATTTATACTTTTGGATTATATTTCTGCAGTCGTGAAAAGTATGCGTATCCGGGACAGTTGGTCCTGAGGCGATTACATCAAGGTCGTCGCCTATAACGTCTGATAAAATGAGTGAAATTAAGGTGGAGGGATATACAAGCGCTGCTAGCCGTCCGCCTTTTACTGCTGAGATCCGTTTTCGGATTGAATTAATCTCATGGATATCGGCTCCGCATTCTAGTAGTGATTTTGTAACAGCCTGTTTATCTTTAAGTGTTAGGTCTCCAGCGGGTAGGGGTAGAAGTGCAGACCCACCGCCTGAGATTAAGCAAATTACGAGATCCTTCTCAGTTGTATCTTTAAGTACCCCTATTATTTCTTGACTACCTTTAAGCCCGGCATCATCAGGTACCGGATGCGCAGCCTCATTAATTTTAATCTTGTTAAGCGGCACAGTGTGTCCATATTTCACATTCACAATCCCGGTTGTTAGTTTGTCGCCAAGAATATCTTCAACCGCTTTAGCCA
>JBBDIN010000069.1:0-5503 GCA_040880385.1 Thermodesulfobacteriota bacterium
GCTTCTGGAGACGGCGACCCTAATGATTCCAATAACGGTACTTTTTTCAATATGGTTCCGACCAATCATAAATTTTATGGTTATGCGGATGTAAACGCTTTTAGTAATCTCGTAGATACCTATTTTCAGTTTCTATTGTCCCCGCACAAAAGGGTCAATCTGGCAGTTGACGGACATCTGTTCTGGTTAGCCTCGGACGAGGAAGTCTGGATCGGCGGATCAGGGCCTTTTAACGACGCGGTTTTTGGCTATGCGTTTAGAAACCCGGTTGAAGGAAATGATATCGAGAAAGACCTGGGTGGGGAGATCGATTTAGGCGTAAACATAGTAGCTCTGGATTTTCTGTCTTTTCAAGTTGGTTATTCTCACTTCTTTGGACGCAGTGGTGTAGGGGTGGTTTTTGACAAGAAGGATGATCTCGATTGGTTCTATGCTCAATCCGTAATCAATTTCTAAGAACCGCCAGGAAGTTGGTTGATTCTGAGAAGTTAGCAGCATCGGTTGAGCAATTCGATTGTTATTGAAGGGGAATTAGGTGTTCACCCGATCTAACTCTCCTAACATAAAATTACAATAAAATATAAAGTGGCTGGGGCTATTGAATACACTTCGAACCCCGGAATATTATGATTATTTAAGCATTAATAATACAATTTTTCAAGAATGTAGACTGGTTAGTTAGTCCAACCACAATAAACAATTCGGTTTTTCTGCTTTTATTTACTGCTTAAAAATTCCCTCTTTTTCTTTAATGAAACAATAACAACAACAAGAAATCTCAGGAACAACAGAGTTAGTGGTTTTAAAAGTATGTTAAGAGTTTTGGCAGGATAGTTTATACATTTAGAACTCCTCATTCTTTCAATAATCTAATAATGGAAAGCAGTTTGACTAATGAATTAATCACTTTAGTCAATTAATACATTGGTCTGTGAAGCTCTTATAATCGTATTGAGATTGAATTTTGTAGAACTTTAGCTATAATTTGAGTATAAAGAAGATGAGTTTCGGACTAATTTTATGAAATTAAGCATACAAAAGTTTTACAATTCAGACATCGGAATATTTAGAAGTTTTGCTATTCCTTTAATTCTATTGTTGCAAATATCTTTGCCCGGTGTCGCATTGTGCATTGGGTTTGATGGCCACACAGCTCTGGAAAGCTATTCAGAGGGTCTATGCAACGAGGTCAATTCCAAATTTGCAAATCAGAATAATTCTGATTTGTTCCTCGAAACTTTGAATAGTTCTAACAACCAACGCTGCGGAAGTTGTATCGATATACCAATCTCAGATATCAACTCCGAAAACAAATTAATATCTTCAAACGACTTGACCCTAGAAATTAATATACATCAACTCGCTGTATATCAGTTCACATCTCGGATGTTTCTTGAGACTTCGCATATAAACTTAGTAGTTCAAGAACTGCTGCCCAATAGAAGTTTGTTAGATTCACTCCATACAACCGTAATTACCTGTTAAATATTTCCAGACACTATGCGTATTTGCCTAGCTACTAGAGTAGTTTAGGGATAATTGCATATTTCAATCAGTACAACTCCGCATTTTTTATCTGAACTTTTTTGGGAGAACTCCAATGTACGTGAGAATTCTGGGAATATTTTGTTTATTAACAATTATAAGTTTCAGCAGTTTTGCAGAAGAGGGGGTAAATATAAAACCCCGGGCACTGGGCAAAGATTTTAAGTCATTTCATTCGGAAAATGAGGATAAAGAATTTACAACTCCTCAGGATTACGATGAGCCGACAGGTGTAATAACACTTAGTCAAGCTCTTGCTCTATCACTAATTAGAAATCCACAGCTGAGAGCATTTTCATGGGAAGTCCGGGCTCGTGAAGCTAAAACCCTGCAAGCAGGTCTCCCGCCTAACCCTGAAATAAGCTTTGAGCTTGAGGACTTTGGAGGCACTGGCTCAGTAGAAGGCTTTGATGGAACAGAGACCACAATCCTATTAAGTCAGTTGATACCTTTGGGTGGAAAGCTCTCAAAGAAAAAAAAGATTGAGAACCTCAATACCGACCTTGCCGAATGGGACTATGAGACAGTTAGACTTAACGTGCTGACAAAAACTGTACTATATTTTTTGAATGTACTCGCGTCACAGGAGCGCTACACACTTGAGCTCGAGCTGGTTGATCTGGCTGAAAGAGTTCATAACACAGTGTCTGAGCGGGCACAAGCTGGAGAGATATCCCCAATACAGGAAAAGATGTCTCAAGTGGCATTGTCCAGCACCAAAATAAAACTAGAGCGAATCAGACGCGAGCTTGAAGCCTCTAAAAGAATTCTTGCCTCTACATGGAATGGCCTGGAGCCTCAATATGAAGCGGTAATAGGCAATCTCTATTATATTTCTCCTGTTCCCTCATTTGAGGATTTACAGACTTTGCTTTTAAAAAATCCTGAAATCGCCCGGCGGTCTACAGAAATAGAACAAAGAGAGGCAACGATAAAGTTCGAACAGGCAAAGGCTATCCCAGACCCGTTTGTTAGCGGTGGTTACCGGCATATAAGTGAAAGAAATGATAATGCATTTGTCGTGGGGCTGTCGATCCCAATACCGATCTTAAACCGGAACCAGGGAGCAATTTCAGAAGCCCGACGCAGATTAAAAAAGGCAGTTGAAGAACAACAGAATGCGGAGGCAGTCGTCAACACTGCTCTGGCAGGAGCTTTCGAGACTCTATCTGCTTCTTACGAAGAAGTGATGTTATTAGAGGGCATAGTTTTGCCTGAAGCTGAAAGCGCATATGAATTAATTTTTGAGGGTTACCGAGAGGGTGAATTTCCTTTGCTAAATGTTCTGGTTGCTCAAAAGGCAGTCTTTGATACAAAGCTTCAGTATATTGATGCCTTACTTTCATACCACAGCTCACGCGCTAATGTTGAGAGGCTTATCGGTACCCCGTTAGCGGAAATAGAGAATTATTCAGATAATAAATCTGCATTAAGAAGCAGCGATAAAACAGGAGAAACAAAATGAAAAAGAGATCGCTCCAATTGATAATTTTAATATCAATATTTTGGACTGTGGTCGCTCTAATAAGCTGTAGCTCAGAGGGAGAAATTACTAAGCCTGAGGACGAACATACAGATGAGCATTCAGATTCAGAAGATCATATAAAACTTTCACAAGAAGCCCTTACGACATTAAATCTTAAAACCTCTGTTGTAGAACGGAAACCTTTAAACAGTGAGATTAAAACTACAGCTGTTATAGAGCCTAATAGGACCAGAATAGCGCATGTTAGTCCCCGTATCTCAGGGCGAGTTGTGGATGTAAAAGCATTCCTTGGAGACAGTGTTCAACAGGGTCAGGTCCTTGCAGAATTGGATAGTATAGAGCTTGGACAGACTAAAGCCGAATATCTTGAATCCAAAGCAAATCTTGAAGTGGCTCGTGCAAACTACTCAAGAGAGAATCGGCTATTCAAGAAACAAATAACGTCCGAAAAAGAATACCTCTACGCAAAAGCAGAATTTATCCGCTCTGAATCCGCTCTTAATACAGCGCTTGAAACGCTCAGACTGCTTGGTCTAAGCGATGAGGAAATTAAGTCTCTTAAATGGGGAGAGACCGATCATCCTGCATCTATTTTCCCACTGATCGCTCCTTTCACAGGAACGGTTGTGGATCAGCATATTGTGCTGGGTGAATTCATCAAACCCGAGGACAAACCCTATACAATTGCCGATCTTTCACATTTATGGATTCAGCTGGACATTTACGAGAAAGACCTGAGATGGTTAGAGGGCAAAAAGACCGTAGATATAAAAGTGAACGCATATCCCGATGAAGATTTTGAAGGAAAAATAACTTACGTTAGCGACATTCTGGACGAGTCGACAAGGGCAGCTAAAGCAAGAGTCGAAATATTGAACATGGATGGAAAGCTAAAACCCGGGATGTTCGCAACCGCAATAATATCAATTCCATCATCCGACAATGAAGAGGTGATTGTGGTACTTAGCACGGCTATTCAGCAAATTGAAGGTAAGAGCGCTGTATTCGTGCAAGAAGGTGAAGACAGTTTTGAAATGAGGGGTGTCTCTCTCGGGCAAAATTCGGGTGATTACGTCGAGGTGCTTAAGGGGCTAAGCCCCGGTGACAAGGTTGTAACTGAAGGCGGTTTTGACCTCAAATCGATACATCTAAAAGAGGAACTCGGAGGAGGTCACGCTCACTAATGTTAAACCGAATATTGGAATTTTCACTCGCTAACAGATTTCTTATCATAATTATTGCGCTTATTATAGCCGGGTTTGGCATACGGTCGATATTGATACTCCCTATCGGCGCTGTGCCTGATGTTACACCTAATCAAGTACAAATTCTGACTAATTCCCCTGGATTAGGGCCTGTTGAAGTGGAAAGCTTTATTACTTTTCCTGTAGAAACAGCTATGTCGGGATTGCCGGGCATAGAAGGCATACGCTCAGTCTCACGGTTCGGCCTATCGGCAGTGACCGTAACTTTCGAAGAAGATGTTGATATCTACTTTGCGCGTCGCCTAGTTATGGAGCGGCTTCCACAGGCCAGTGAAATGATTCCTGAAGGATTCGGTAGCCCTGAGATGGGTCCCATATCATCCGGACTCGGTGAGATATATCAGTTTGAGGTCAAGGGCGAAGGTTATTCTCTTATGGAGCTCCGCTCTATTCTTGAGTGGGATATCGCATTTAAATTAAAGTCAGTGCCGGGAATTGTGGAAGTAAATACTTATGGAGGAGAGCTTAAAACCTATGAGGTTCAACTTATTGCCGACAAACTCGTGTCTTATGATCTGTCCATTGATCAGGTGTTTCAGGCACTTGGGAGTAACAATTCCAACTCGGGCGGAGCATACATAGAGCGTAACCAGGAGCAGTATTTAATACGAGGTGAAGGCCTAGTCCGCGGTTTAGACGACATAGGCAATATAGTGGTCGCTACGCGTAATGAAGGTATACCTATTTTCATTCGGGACGTGGCTGAAGTTGCTTTTGCCCCAATGGTGAGACAAGGCGCTGTCACACGGGATGGAGAAGGCGAAGCAGTTACAGGGGTAGTAATGATGCTCATAGGAGAGAACTCCCGGACCGTAGTAAATAGGGTAAAGGAAAAACTCGAGGAGATTAAGATATCACTACCTCCGGGTGTGACGATTGATGCTTACTATGATCGCACTGAGCTTGTGCGCAAAACCATAAAAACAGTAACTAAAAACCTTGGTGAGGGAGCGCTCTTGGTGATTGTCATTCTTTTTCTCATCCTCGGAAATTTCAGAGCAGGACTCATTGTTGCATCTGCCATCCCACTCTCGATGCTTGTAGCCTTTATAGGGATGAAACATTTCCGTATCTCAGGGAACCTCATGAGTCTTGGGGCAATTGATTTCGGTCTTATCGTAGACGGCTCTGTGGTAATGATTGAAAACATAGTGCGGCACCTATCTCTTAAGCCAGGAGGTGAAACAGCAAAAGAGGTCGACACAAA
>JBBDIN010000070.1:0-5466 GCA_040880385.1 Thermodesulfobacteriota bacterium
GCGGCTGAGGCGCAACTAGCAGAAGATCTGGCTTCACTTTCTTATGCAAGAGAGCAGGTAAGTCGTTATAAGCCACTTGTAGAAAAAGACTATATTACAAGAGACGCCTATGATGAGTATTTAACACAGGCTACTGAAGCAAGAGCAATAGTTGAGGCAGACCGAGCAAATGTGGTGCAAGCTGAGCTTAACCTGAGTTACTGCACAATGTATGCCCCTTTTGATGGACGTATCGGGAGGAGGCTTGTAGATGTAGGAAATCTGGTAGGAGCCGGTGGTGAGGCCACTTTACTTGCCACAATTGTTCAGCTTGATCCAATATATGTCTACTTTAATGTAGCTGAGCGAGACATTCCCGAAATACTTAAGCAGCAAAATACTAAACCTCTGACCTTTAGTATAGTTCTCCCTGATGAAAGTAAACATCCTCAAGACGGCACTATAGATTTTGTAGACAATCAGGTAGATGTGACTACAGGAACTATAACTTTAAGAGGGATTGTTCCCAATACTGCAAAAACACTCTTGCCGGGACAATATGCAAAAGTACAGCTTCTTTTGGAACAGAAGCCTAACACAATAGTTGTTCCCTCACAGGCTGTAGGTGAGCAGCAGGGCGATACTTATATGTATGTGGTTGGAGCTGATAATAAAGTTGAATTCAGAAATGTCACGGCTGGAGGGAGTTATGGGGAACTCAGAATAATAGAAAAGGGGTTAACTGCCGGAGAGAATGTAATTGTAAATGGGCTTCAAAAAGTTAAACCGGGAATTACAGTAAAAACTGAAACACAGGCAGAAGCAGAGGCAAAGAAAAAAGCCACAGCCTCACCTACGCCGACAGAAACAAAAGATAAGTAACTTCTTTTACTAAGTACAGGAGAAATATATATTGGTTGATTTTTTTATTAACCGCCCAGTTTTAGCTACGGTTCTTGCAATTCTGATAACTCTGATTGGCGGAATATCAATTCCTATTCTACCAATAGCGCAGTTCCCTGAGATCAGCCCGCCAACGGTAAATGTATCAGCAACATTTACCGGTGCTAGCTCTGAGGTTGTTGAGGAAACCGTTACAACTCCGATTGAAGAGCAGATAAACGGGGTCGAGGGCATGACCTATATGTCCTCAGACAGTTCAAACGACGGTACTATGTCAATCAACGTTACTTTTGAAATAGGTTACGATCTTGATATAGCTGCTGTGGATGTACAGAACAGAGTTCAGCTTGCTACCCCAAGGGTTCCTGAAGAGGTAAGTAAATACGGGATATCTGTAAATAAGCAGTCCACAAGTCTTATTCTTGCAGTCAACCTCATTTCTCCAGATGGAAGTAGGGACGACCTATTTCTCAGCAATTATATTGATATACACATATCAGACGTACTAAAGCGTATTCCTGGTGTAGGAAACCTCACCATTTGGGGCGAGCGGGAATACTCTATGCGTATCTGGCTTGACCCGGATAAGCTTGCAAGCTTAGCTATAACCACTACAGATGTCGCAGATGCTATTGAAGAACAGAATGTGCAAGTAGCTGCAGGATCTATTGGACAACCCCCGATTCCTCAAGGGCAGCAGTTTCAGCTTACAATTACAACTCTGGGCAGATTGGAAACCGTCGAAGAGTTTGAAGACATAATAATAAGGGCCAACCCGGACGGCTCGGTAGTCCGCATAAAGGATGTGGCTACAGTTGAATTAGGGGCGGAAACTTATACAACCAAAGCAGAGTTGGATGGCGGTAATACCGTTGGCATAGGTACTTACCAGCTTCCCGGTGCAAATGCTCTTGATTTGGCAAAAGAAATACGGGCTGCTATGGAGCTTTTGAAGGAAAATTTTCCCTCCGGAGTTGATTATGCGATAATTTACGATACAACCGAATTTGTAACAGAGTCAATAAAAGAGGTTGTGATAACTCTCTTTGAAGCATTCATACTTGTCTTTATTGTAGTATTTATATTCCTTCAGAATTTCAGAGCTACACTTATTCCAGCTATTACCATCCCTGTTTCTCTAATCGGCACGTTCGCTCTAATTAATGCTTTGGGTTTTTCAATTAACACGCTGACTTTATTCGGTCTTGTTCTCGCAATAGGTTTGGTTGTGGACGATGCAATTGTTGTTGTAGAAAACGCCTCACGACTAATTCAGGAGAAGGGAGTTTCTTCCCGTGAAGCTACAAGTGCAGCGATGAAGGAAGTAACAGGCCCTATTGTTGCTACGTCTTTAGTGCTAATGGCTGTTTTTGTTCCTGTATCTTTTATGCCTGGAATTACAGGTCAGCTCTACAGACAGTTTGCGCTCACTATAGCCTGCTCGGTTGCTATATCTACAATCAATGCATTGACCTTAAGCCCAGCTCTTTGCGCGCTCTTCTTAAGAAAGGAAACCGGTAAAAAGTTCTGGTTCTTTAAAAAGTTCGATCAGGGGTTTGACTGGTTTAAAGATAGATATCACGGCTGGGTCATGGCTTTAACAGCTAGATGGAAAATTGTTGTAGGCGTTTTCGCAGCACTTATGGTTCTTACATATTTCATATTTACTGTCGTGCCTACCGGTTTTGTTCCGGAAGAAGACCAGGGATATTTCATTATTAATGTTCAGGGTCCAGAAGGCTCATCACTTGAGCGTACCGAAGAGACGATGCAAGAAGTGTATAACATTCTTATAAGTACTCCTGGCGTTGCTCATATAGTTTCGATTGCCGGGTTAAACTTTTTGACTTCGGCATCTGATTCAAACACCGGTGCGATGTTTGCAGTTCTAGAGCCATGGGGTAAAAGGAACACTTATGCGCTAAGCGTATTCGGCATTATAGAGAGGGTGCGAAAAGAGTTTGCGGGCATCCAAGGTGCGGTTGTGGTTCCATTCAATGCTCCTCCAATACAGGGTTTAAGCTCAACAGGTGGGTTCCAATTTGAGCTTGAAGATAGAAGTAGTTTGGGCATACAGACATTAGCTAATGTAACAAATGAAATGATTGAGAAGGGAAATCAAACACCTGAGCTTACAGGTCTTTTCAGCTCTTTTACTGCCAATGTTCCAGGATTATATATAGAGTTAGATCGAACAAAGGCTAAAACTCAGGGTATAGCGATTTCTGATATATTCGATACCCTGCAGGCTTATCTGGGCGCCCTATATGTAAATGATTTTAACAAATTCGGGCGTGTCTATAGAGTTTTTATGCAGGCAGAAGACAATTACCGAACTACAGCTGAAGACATATCAAAGCTTTATGTGAGGACACAGACAGGCGATATGGTTCCGTTAAGCACATTGATTGAGGTTAAAGAGATAGTAGGTCCTGAGACAGTTACTCACTATAACCTATATCGATCTACTGAGATAGACGGTGATTCGGCTTCTGGTTACAGCTCCGGGCAGGCAATTGCAGCCATGGAAAAGCTTGCCGAAGAGGTGCTGCCTGAGGGTATGGGCTACGAGTGGTCAGGTACGTCTTATCAGGAGATTAAAGCGGGCAACATAGCTCCACTGATTTTCGCTCTCTCAATTGTGTTCGTATTCTTATTTTTGGCTGCTCTATATGAGAGCTGGGCAATGCCGTTTATGGTCATGCTGGCAGTACCGCTTGCGCTTTTGGGGGCTATGCTTGCACAGTATTTTAGAGGGCTAACAAATGATGTTTATTGCCAGATCGGGCTAGTTATGCTGATAGGTCTTGCGAGTAAGAACGCAATTTTGATAGTTGAATTCGCTAAGCAGCGTAGAGAAGATGGGCTCCCTGTTATAGAAGCTGCAATGCAGGCTGCTATGATAAGATTGCGCCCTATTTTAATGACCGCGTTTGCTTTTATCCTTGGCGTATTCCCGCTCGTAATAGCAAGCGGCGCCGGAGCTCAAAGCAGGCATTCCCTAGGCACCGCTGTATTTGGCGGAATGATACTCTCTACCATGCTAAGCCTAATTGTTGTTCCCGTATTCTATGTGGTTATTGAAAACTTAAGAGAACGAAAACCAAAGACTGCTACATAAAGATTCTCTTCCTATTTAGGGGTGAGCTGAAAATAAGTAGAAATTTCGTTTTACCCTTTCTTTGCAATAGTAACTTTAGTGCTCCTCATTCCGGAAACCAATGGGCAGAGTCTTGAAAAAATAGAGGACCATTGGCGTGAGGGAAAACGCCCGAGTGAGATGGGGAAATAGCCGCCGGGATGAAAAACCCCGCGCACCCTGAGGCCCTCGAAGGGTGAAATACTAAAAGCTCCGTCCTTCGATTGAACTCAGAACAAATCCGAGCGAGCGCAGGATTTGGACACCCTTTCCTAAAATCACTAAAGTAACTTGCCTAGGCACACACCCCGCATCCTGCATCACTTGAGTATCTCTCCCGTTTTTTCACTCCACAGAAGAAGGTCCAGCTCGTCTATATGAATCCCAATATTATCCGCGAATTCTTTAAGCTTAATCTCTGTTTCTAAATATTTATCTCTTGTAGCGGGTGGTTTCGGGTTATTGATGATCTTCAGTTCATAGAGGGCGCTCAGAATATGTTTATCTAAAATCGCATAACCTGAAAACCCTATATTTCTTAAAAAATGGCTGGATTCTTTATATCCAATACCTTTAATGTTTTTATTCTTTGCAAAAAAGTCTCTCCTTTCAATAGGATTTTGAAATGATTTGAGTAAATCCTTAATTTTAAAATTGTGTTCACGCTTTAAATACTCTCTCGTGTGTACTATGTAGGTGGGTCTGGCGTTAGGGTATCTGTGTACGCCGTCTAGTCTTTTTCTAAGGCTTTTTAAACTACCGGAGGGAAGAATATCTCTCATTGCTTCTACTGATTTAAGCCCCATCTTTGCGCTTGCGCCTGCTGTGCAAATACAAAACGTAAGCTCTTCAAATAATTCGTTGTCTTCAGCCCGATCTATGATCTTACTGAAATCATTTAATCTTTTTTTGATTATATCCTTCTTTTCTATATAGGCCTGCTTGAGGTTGTGAGAGCTGCTTTTCATTTTAGATTTGAATATTAATTAGAATGGATAAAGAAGAAATTACTTATAAATAGTTAATTTTTTGCCTGGTGAAAGGCTATTAGATTTTAGATTATTCCATTTTTTTATATTGGCAACTGTCACATCATGTTTGCTGGCAATCTCCCAGAGAGTATCCCCCGATCTCACTTTATAACTTACAGGGCCTGTGTTTGATGATGAGCCGTTAGAGCTATAGTTCCCATTTGGTATCGCCAAAGTTTGACCGATTTTGATTGAAGATCCGGAAATATTATTTGCGCTCTTTAGTGATGCGAGTCTTACGCCATGCTTTTCAGCAATACCACCTAGAGTGTCTCCTGATTTAATTTTATATTTACTTGAACTACCGTTACTGGAAGAAGTGTTTGAGCTTGAATATGAACCGTTTGATCCAGGGATTGTCAGCGTCTGGCCGACTCTAATAGTAGAGCCCGAAATATTATTGGCACTCTTTAG
>JBBDIN010000071.1:0-5437 GCA_040880385.1 Thermodesulfobacteriota bacterium
TAGATTACCTTCGCTAGATAAAAATGTTCTTAATGCACTCATATCACTAGAAGATAAAAATGTATTAAGAGGAGTAGAGGTTATACCACTTATATTCTCTTTCTTTACAACATGCACTGAGGAAGGTTCTAGTGAATCTAGAACAAAGTCTGAATGTGTGGAAACAATCACTTGTCTCTCCTGACTGCAAATCTTAATCAATTCAACCAAGCTTGAAAGCAAACCGTGATGAATGCATACTTCTGGTTCTTCAAGCAATATAAGACCGTTTTTTTCGGTCATAAGGTAGAAAATCATTCCAAGTGTTTTAAAAGTTCCCTCTGATAGTTGTGAAGGAGAAAGAATGTTTTTATTCATAAGTATATGAGGAACAATAATTTTATTCTCTTTATTCTTCTTTCTGACTTTGCCACCAATTCGAACAGAAAGGTCTACTTTGGAGGCAGTTACCTCATTAAATTTGAAGTCATCAATCAATCCTAATCCGTTTTTTCCTATTACATTAAGAAAGGATTCAAAATCATTTCTATTTTCTTTCCAACATTTATATAAGTCTATAAGCCATCTTGTGTGCCCCGAAGAATGTCTCCAACTATTATAGTCATCTTCATCTATTTCAAATGAAACAGGACAAAGACTAGGATTGGTAAACTTTGATGCACTGTAATATGTCATCTTTTTATAAAATTCAGAGATTAAAAGCAAAATTTCATTTACATTAGGATTTTCTAATAGTTCCATGTGCATATTTTTTTCACGATTTATACTATTCATTCTTCTATTTGATGCACTATAGTAGTAATCTTCAATAATATATTCTCTACGAGGATGACGCATATACTGTCTCAAGAAAAAAACGGGTAGTTTTAATTTTTTTTGAGAGCCTGTGATGCTATACAGATTCCAAGTTTGATTAGAGTAGATTATCTCATCATCATTGGCATTATCATTTACTATATTGATTAGAGACCTATGTATTATTTTCTTGTCGTTAACTTTTAAATGAACCTTAATCTCGGTTGGGTCTGTTTCCTCTGTGAATTCTTCTCTTGACCAACGAGGGTGATATGGCCTTTCTCTTGTCAAAAGTTTCAATAGAATAATACTTTTTAGTATCGTAGTTTTTCCACTTCCATTAGGGCCTATAAGAGCGGAAAGATTGCTTTTAGGTGTAAAAACAGTGTCCTTACATAATCTATAGTTTTTGATTTCTATTTTTTCTATAAAAATCTTATTGTTCACTGGAATTCCTTTTTATTTGGTAAATGTACCTTGTATGAAGGAAGTAGAATATAAAATAAGCGTCTCTTTGGTGCTATCATACTATTAAAATTTGTATTCTCGTATATATCTTCAAGTTTAATAAGGATTATATCAAGTTTGTAATGGAAAAAGCAAGTACTGTTGCTGACTCGACTGATTTGTTATTTTACAAAATTCCTTTTCAATAAACTTTACCCATTATATGCATTAATTATCTGGGATAAGTATATTTTGTTTTTCTGTACCTACTTTATCTATCCCTTTTACAACTGCACTGGCAAATTATAGGATTTATCCAGATTGACCTTGTCAAAAAGACTATATATAATATAGTCATAAGTAAAAGTAGATTACGTCCAAAACTAATACATGTATACCTGCATGAAGAAGAAGATAAATTCCTTAGAGGCTATGCTGTGAAGAATTATTTGACAGTTGCGGAAGTCTTCAGAGGATGGCTTCATGAAGTAATGAAAAGGGAAGGTTATGAGATTACAGAACCATCTTTGCCAGAGAAAGGAGGCAAGAAATAATGGGAGTCTTCAAAAGAACAACTAAAAGAAATGGAAAGAAACGAGAGTATTGGTATATAGATTATGTAATTAATGGAAAGCATAAATGGGAGAGTGTAGGTAGAGTAGGGGTAGTATCCAAATCAGATGCTAAAAGGTTATTTGAGCTAAGACAATCCGAAATATTGCAAGGAAAGTTAAGAGGTTCAAAGAATATGGTAATTCCAAGCTTCTCTGATTTTGCTAAAGAATATTTAGAATATGCTAAAGGCAATAAGAAATCATGGGATAGAGATGAATGTGCTTTAAAATCCCTAGTCCCATTCTTTGGTACTCATAAACTTAATGAAATTACCCCTCTTCATATTGAGAAATACAAACTATTGAGAAAAAAGACTGTTTCCCAGAGAACTATTAATATTGAGTTGTCACTTCTGAGAAGGATGTTTAATTTAGCCATATCTTGGGAGAAATGTAGTTCTAGTCCAATGCGTCAAGTTAGTTTTTATAAAGAAGTGCCATCTAAGGAACGAATCCTAAGTAAAGAAGAAGAAATTAACTTAGTACAGTGCAGCCCTGAACACATTAAACCCATACTTATTACAGCTTTGAATACCGGAATGAGATATGGTGAGATTATCAACCTGAGTTGGAATGATATAGATTTTGAATCCGGCTATATACACATTTTAAGGAGTAAGACAGGTACAGATAGGAAAATACCTATCAATGATTTGTTGAATACGACCCTAAATAAGCTAAAAACACAAAATCCCATTGGCAAATCCATTGGCACCTATAGTATCCCAAAAGAAAATAGTCAACAATATCAGCTATATAACCATGTAGACCCACTGGTCTCAAAAGCCGTTGGACTCACGTCCGTGGGGGTTCAAGTCCCCCCCCCGCCCATACTCTCATACTACTGGAGTCTTTTAATTCCGCGATTGTCTAATCGCGACCACGGTTAGTACTGTTCTTAGTAACTGTAGTTTTTTAATACTCTTCCAGGTCGAGTTTGAGCGCTTCGTTAAACCTGTTGATCATGTTGTAGAGCGCGGCTATCGCCGTTATCTCGACAATCTGCGAATCGCTGAAATATTTTTTCAGATCCTCGAATACTTCATCAGGGATGTTGCCGGGGTTTACAGTAAGGGCTTCTGCGAACCTAAGAGCCGCTTTTTCGGATTCGTCTATATTAGCGGAATCCGGGTTTTTCATTTCATTAATTTCTTCCTCTGTGAACCCCATTTTAGCGCTTATCTGTCTGTGTGCGTGTGAGCAGTAGGCCGAGCGGTTAATCCCCGATACCCTTAAAATAATTCTTTCCTTAAGCTTGGGGTCAAGCTCGTCGGGTAGCTGTACAGAGGCTACGAAAGGCCCGATTGTCTTTAGTATATTAGGCTTGTGCGCAAGCGCTTTATAAATATTGGTAACCTTGCCCCTCTTCTCGCGCATTCTCTCAAAGCTTTCTTTAACGATCGGATTATCTGTCTCGTTTTCTTCCACATAACTTACCCTTGCCATGCTTTCACCTCCGTGATGCATATATATAGTAAATATAAATCTAAAAACCGATAATGTGAAGTAAAGATTTCTTTGACAAGAACCCGCCTCTCTTCCCCGCTGTTTTTTGTCAACCTGAATAGTATTAAACTAATCCTTTCGGATTATTCCTGTCCTTAGAACGGTAAGACGTTTGATTAACTACGATTGATCCTTATAAATATACAGGTAAAGACAGTTGTGGAATTATCGACATTCACTCCGGAAATCTCCGATATATCGTAGGCGCCTACGATATATCGGATTTTGTCAACAGAATGAATCACTTTCTTGGCTGCCAATAACTGTGCAAAATGACAAATATATCAATCATTAGTATAAATTAACACCACTATCGACCGTTCGGTAAACAAATGGCATCTTAATTGCAAGTATAAGTATCGAATGGCAGATCCAATCAAGTACCTACTGTCAGTTTCTTCCTTCAATAAAGGTGAAGTAAAAACAAGCAGACGGTAATGACTTTATCCTAGACCTACAGGCACACCAAAGATCGTTAGTAAATATATTAAGGAAAGGAGGGGTATTATTCTGATCGAAGAAAACGATAAAAGCGTATATAACGATAAATGCGTATATGAAGAAAACGATAAAAGCGTATATATTGCCGCTGTAAAGAAGATACTGCCGAAGCTGTACCCGTCGGAGCATGTAACCGGAGTGTTTTACCCCATGGAAAGCTGCGGTGAAAGAGTTCATAAGCTGGCAAAACGAATGGTGAGAAGTGTGGGTATCGAGAGCAGGCCCAGCGTTCTCGATTTGGATGAATTCCCGGTAAAGAAGCTGGCGGATGATGAATATAAACCGCTGAACTGGGGTATCAGCGCTCTGGAGTATTTTTCCGACTTTATAGATATGGAGGATATCGGATATTTGACCGTGGCTTACAATACCAGCTCACACGAAGAGTATTTACCTAATCTGTCCTGCCAAATAGCACTTGCCGGGGGACTAGACTTGAGTTCCGCCCCGAAAGAATACGTTCATTGCGGATGTGCCGGCGGAATATACGCTATTGCGTCTGCATTCGAGTTCTGTAGAAAACACGATAAAGCGGCGGTCGTTATCACCTATGACCAGTGTCATTGGAATGCATCTCCGGTATATGATCAGACTCATGAGGACTTTAAATCGTCTTTAAGGTCCCATCTTTTGTTCGGAGACGGGGCGGTGGTGGTTTTAATGGTTCCCGAATGTATGAGGGGGGATTTTGACGGACAGGTTCTAAGAATCGTTGATTTCAAAAAGGACTTTCATCTCGGAAATGTAATAAGGGTGAGCGGCGGCAGGTTTCTGACAGGTGACGGTATTAAAGATTTAATGCCGTCTTTGGTCTCTTCGAAGATAATCAAGCCTCTATTGGAGAAATACAATCTTGACACGGATTCCGTAAGCGAGTGGTCGATTCATCAGGGTGGTATACCGATTCTGGAAGCGTTTATGGACGAAGGGGTTCTGGGTTTGCGGATTGAGCAGCTGTCGAGATCAAGACAAATTTTCGAAAAATACGGGAACCTCAGCTCGCCGAGCTCTCTTTTGGTATTGGAGAGTTTTTTTTAACGAAACAAACGCTAGCAGTAACGGAAACGGAAATGGCAATGGTAATGGCGTTCATTTGAGAGACAACATAAATGCACCTCAAAATAACGGGTCTAAAAACGATTTAGGAATGCTGGTAGGGTTCGGGGCGGGGTATTATCTGGGCGGGATGCTTTACTGTCGGGACTAGGTTGGCGGAAGCCGGCGCTCAGGGGAGAGTTCTAACCTCTCATTTTAAAAGTTCCAAGTGATCTGATTGCTAACACTAGAACAACATAAGGTAGAAATTTAAGTTTACACATTCAGCCTATTGCGTTTATAATTTTTTAAGTGAAAGGCATGTTAAGAGCATTCTTACTTGGTTTATTCTTTCTCAGTTTCTCCGCTTGCGGCTCTAAGGTCTCAAGTGTCGGCGAAGAAGATTGTTACAGGTTTGATGGAGGTAATATCGAATACAGTTGTAACGATAAATCCAACTCTGAAGTAAATACAGGTTACGGCGGGCCCAATAATCCAAAAGCGTTAAACCTTTTCCGCCCTGGGAGGTTTGAGAATAT
>JBBDIN010000072.1:0-2151 GCA_040880385.1 Thermodesulfobacteriota bacterium
AATTTTATAATATCGGGATTCTCAAGAAGAATTGAATAAATTGAAGACCGCCATCCGATCCCTGAGATAAACCTTTCAAGATTGACTAAAGCAGCATCAGGATTAAATGATTTTAATATCTCTCCAAGAAATGCCGGTATGACTTTCTTTGCAGTCAGCTTCCCCCCCTGGGTTAACGCTCCCAATATTGGGTCGAGCAATTTTGAGAATATGTCGATTGCGCTTTCAGGATTCTTAAAGCCCAAATTTCTCAGATTTTCAACCGCTTGTGATTCTTCTATATTCCCAGAGCTCAGAAAATCAGCAAGTTCCCAAAACTCTTTCCCAAACTCTTCGGTTTGTCGAGATGGCTCGAAAAAGAGATGTTTATAAATTGTGGAAACACTAGAAGTATGCTCTATATAGAGTTCCTCAAACTCATCTTTGTCTTCCAAACCACATCTTTTGGCCAAAATACTGATATCTTCAGAAGATGCTGGAATTTTATGAGTTTGCCTTTCATCCACAAGTTGAATTGAGTGTTCTACTTTTCTAAGAAACAGATACGAAGAGGTTAAGGATTCAAAGACTTCTTTGTCTATAATATTTAATTTCCTAAGTTTCTTAAGAGCCAAGATGGAGTTCCTTTCTCTAATTCCTTTTATCTCGCCCCCGTTTACGAGCTGAAGGGCTTGTATAAAAAATTCGATCTCTCTAATTCCACCTTTGCCGAGTTTAACATCCCGCTTTTTTTGAAGTTTATCGAGTTTAGTCTTCATATCTTTTAATTCTTCAATGGACTGATAATCGAGGAACTTTTTATATACGAATGGCTCGATTTCTTTAATAAATTCATCTCCAAGAGCTAAATCCCCAGCAATGGGCCTTACTTTTATCATTGCAGCTCTTTCCCATGTATCTCCCCAATAAAAATAGTGCTCAATAGCTCCTTCTATAGGAACGGCGACCGTGCTCTTACTACCACCTGGTCGTAGTGCTAAATCAACTCTGTAGAGAAAGCCGTCTTGTGTTACAGCGCTTAGTAATCTTGTTACCCTCTCAGCAAGTTTAAAGAAAGGATCCGGGTCTCCATTGTCACGGTAAACATAGATCAAATCTATATCAGAGCTTAGATTAAGCTCTCTTCCACCCAGCTTTCCCATACCTAATACAACGAATTCTCCGTGGGACTTAGTGTCTAACTCCTCACTGTAAAATCTAACAGCCGCCTCCACTATAGCGCTTGCAAGATCTGAAAGCTCTTCCATAATATCGCTAAAGGGACAAAGCTCCAGAATATCTCTGTATATGATTCTTGAGAACTCCCGGTACTTATATTGCCTTAACTTAGCACCTAGTGATTCCCCTGAATCTACGCCTTTTCTGATGGCATCAACTTCCTTGAGAAATTGATTTGAAGTCTTCTTATTTTTGATGTTCTTTGGCTGATTAAGATACTCTAATACAGAGGGGTCTGTTAAGATCACTCTTCCAAGAAAACAACTATAGGACGAAAGAATTTTTAGAATTTCTGCTTTTTTAGACGATATTCTCCTGTAGGTTTCTTTGTAGCGTTCTAGAACATTTTGAGCATTATTCGGGTTGGGTAAGACTCTATTCAACTTCTATCTTCCTGCTTCCGGTTCTTTTTTTGATAGTTTTCTTGGATTTATTCTTCTCTTTTTCTTTTAGTTGCTCAGTTACTTCTGTTAAAAACTCAAGCCCCTTTTCAGCAGCTCTAGAAGGCAATTCTTTTAGAAACTTTCTGCCCTCATCATTATTAAGAAGATCTTTGGCTCCTTTAATAGCAAACCCTGCTCCTACAACAAACTCTACAGCACTTGTGATAAAGTGCTCCCCTGCCCGGCTTAGATCGCTCAGATCAATTTCAGGCTCTTTCTTCTTACTTCTTGCTCTTGTCTGTTTTTTAGGCATGGCCTATTCTCCCGCTAATGAATTATACCCACCGCGTAAATACAATAAACTTATAAGGAAATTCTACCACAAAGTTTCACTCTAAATAATATTAGAAGGAGTTCATATATTCCCTATAGATTCTAAATCAACTGAAGTAATAAGGATCCACATCTACTGAACATCTCACATTTGACGAGATTTTTGAAACGGCAGCTAGAAACTGCTTGGAAAAACTGTGAATAATGCTGGCATTGG
>JBBDIN010000072.1:2161-4507 GCA_040880385.1 Thermodesulfobacteriota bacterium
ATCTGAAAACGAAAACGGTTTCTAATTTTATATATAGGGCACGGGGACGGGCCTATAATTTCAAGAGCGCCCATAGGTAATTTTGAGACCATCTTACGAGCCAATTTATCAGATTCTTTAACTACAAGCTCAGTTTCTGATTCAAACCTGCCGGAGAACTTTATATTAACCAGCCTTGAAAACGGTGGGTACTTAAGTTCTTCCCTCAGTTTCAGCTCTTCTTCGAGAAAGCCCTTACTATCCTGATGCGTAGCATATTTAATACTTGGATGATCGGGATTGAAAGTTTGAACAAGAGCATTCCCCGGATGCTCGCCACGACCTGAGCGCCCGGCAACCTGGGTCAACAGTTGAAAGGTTCTCTCACCGGAGCGAAAGTCTGGTATGCCCAGAGATATGTCAGCTGAGATTACACCAACTAATGTCACCCCTGGCAGATCATGCCCCTTGGCTACCATCTGTGTGCCGATAAGGACGTCTATCTCTCCACGCTCAAGCCTCAAATATAGTTTAAGCAGCTTGTTCTTGCCACTGGCCGTATCCCTATCCATTCTTGCAACTGTTGCCGTGGGCAGAATCCTTTTGATCTCTTCCTCTACCTTTTGAGTCCCTACCCCCAAACCCCTCATATGATCCCCGCATTTGCTGCAGTCAGGGATGGATTTTTCAGAAAGCCCGCACATGTGGCATTTTATAGAATCATCCCCCGCATGATAGGTCAGGGAAACAGTGCAGTTAGGACATTTAAGTAATTCTCCACATGATGGGCAAATTAACAATCCTGAATATCCCCTGCGGTTGAGAAATAAAATTGTCTGCTTCTTTTCCTCGAAATTGTTGAGTATAGACTGCTTAAGAGCATCAGAAAATATATCCCCTGACTCATTTTTCATATCTATTACTTGTATCTGGGGCATGGATTTATCTTCAACCCGAAGAGGCATCGAAAGATAAGTGTATCTGTTTTTCAAAGCGTTACTGTAAGTCTCCACAGATGGAGTTGCGGAACCCAACACAACAACTGAGCCGGTCATTCTGCCAAGTACCAATGACAAATCCCTTGCGTTATATGCAGGAGCTTCTTCCTGCTTATAACTCGTCTCATGCTCTTCATCGATGATGATGATTCCAAGGTTTTTAAGTGGGGCAAAAATGGCCGACCTGGCTCCGATTACAACCTTAACCTCTCCTCGGCTCGCCATTCTCCATGCGTCAAAGCGTTCGCCGTCAGATAGGGCACTATGAATAACAGTCACCTGATCTCCAAAACGGGATCTAAACCTCTTTACGAGTTGAGGGGTAAGTGAAATCTCAGGCACTAGTACAAGCGCTTCTTTACCTTTTTTTATCACCTCCCCAATTGCTCGAAGATATACCTCAGTCTTACCGCTACCAGTGACTCCATGGAGCAAAAAAGGGCTAAATTCTTGGATTTGAATCGCATCAGAGATTTTTTTATATACAATTTCCTGATCCAAATTGAGCTTGGGCGGAGGTTCATTTGAGACTTTGATCTTGGAGAATGGGTTTCTAGATATTTCCTGATGCTCGATTTTGATGAACTCCTTTTCCTCAAGCCAGGGCAAATGACTGTTGACATTTCCAAAGATTTCCTTTAAATCTGTCAAAGAAACCCTCCTGTGTGTGAGCACATATTCGAGAATCTCAGCCTTGGCATGCTTTCTTTCAAGAGTCTTACTCTCTAGACTAGCCCCATCTCCGGCTACTATTATTTTCTCAGTTTTTATCTTAGAGTCAGATGCAAGCTCATAGCTAAATTCAATTAAATTCCTCCTCTTAAAGGAATTTAAAAGTTCGTTCGAGGTGTTTTCAACTAGATTTAAAAGTTTTTGTGATGTAATTTCACCGGAATTATGAATTGTATTTAATACCAAGGACTCATGACTCGTAAGCCTCTGGGCATTTAGAGCATTTATTCCATTTTCCGTAATTGTTATTAGACGTTTTAAGCTCACACCCAGGCCCCCGGGATGGGCTGCCTTAAGCACTATGCCAAGTGAGGCAATATAATAGTTAGATACCCACTTTAGGAACTCAAGCCTCTTCTCATCAAATAGAGGTTCCTCATCTATGATATCTGTAATATCTTTAAGCTTTATGTCCGGTGGCGGATCACCTGTACCTACGATAAATCCTATGGACCTTCTGTTGCGAAAGGGTACAAGAACCCGTTTCCCAAGTTTAATTCCCTCTTTTAAATGCTCAGGAACTTTATAGGAATAATACTCATCCCCCGGAATTGGAACTGCAACTTGAATAGTATCATCCATATGGACTTGGATTCTAATTGGTTTTGACGAACGGTTCAATAGAGGAACGCCAACT
>JBBDIN010000072.1:4517-5434 GCA_040880385.1 Thermodesulfobacteriota bacterium
CGCCAACTTAAAAGATCAAAGGTAGTAAGCAAATTGTTATACTTTGGAATGATTACAAATCATTACACATGCTTCAGAGAATCTACAAAAGCTTGAATAGGTCTTGCTGAGCCCTCAAAACGGTCGCCATAAGTCTTGCCGTTTTCAAGCTTGAGCACACCCCTTGGGCAAACTGCGCTGCATACACCACACCCAACGCATGATGCACGAATGATATTTTTGCCCTGCTGAGCATCTGCTCTAACATCTATTCCCATCTCACAGTAGGTCCAACTATTCCACAATCAATTTCCTCGCCATTGCCAATAATTACTACACGCATAGAATTTCATATCCCCAGATAACATTTTTTATTAATATTAATCTTTGGATGAATTTGAGGTAAAAAAGTTGCAGTTTTGTGAATAATGCATGCATACAATCACTACAATGTAGAATCATATGTAGTACATATTTACAACCTCAATCCGTATATATTATTTTAAGATTTTATATAAAAGCACAAAGTGTTGACATTACGAGTATCAGGACATATTCTTTACTGAATTTGAATACCGAAAGGATAACGGAGCAAAAAATGGGCAGGCTAGAAAGACTGCTTAACAAAGCTGATGATTTCAAAGAAGCCGGACGTTTCGAAGAAGCGCTTAAAGAACTTACAAAAGCAATAGAAATTGCGCCCTATGACCCAGATGTACATCTATCCATTGCCCTCACCTATGACGCGATGGAAGACTTTGAAACTTCTATTCGCTATTTCAGGAAATCTTTGAATTTGAATTCTGAAGATCCATACATATGGACTCAGTTGGGTATTACTCTGTCCAGAATGAGCAGATATAGCGAGTCTATAGATGCTTTCGAGCAGGCACTTGAGATTGACCCTGAGCATGTCTTTTCCAAATGGCACTTGGCGC
>JBBDIN010000073.1:0-5426 GCA_040880385.1 Thermodesulfobacteriota bacterium
GGCTTTCTACGTTATTTGTTTCTACCCATATTAAATAATCGTAGTCCTGTTTAAAGGGATAACTTAATTGATAGACTCCCGGACTGATTTGATCGCTATCACTGTACAAGAACTGATGATCGATATCGTGCAATTTTGAACTTACAATAGCTACATGAATTAGAATTTCATTTTGAAATAGATCAAACGGTTTATTATCTTTGTAGGCTTCTATTTGTATTATTTCGTCATCTATTCGCTGCACCTTTAACTCATAAGACACTCTATTCCAAAGAACTTCTTGAGAAAGATAAACCTGTTCTCTTTGTTGCCAAAGAAAGGCAGCTATGCCTATTAAAAATATGGCTGACACAGCCAATAATATTGTGTATAGATTGGATTTTTTCATACGATAGATAATCTCTTTAATTCTCTTAACTAGTGTGGCGTGCTACAAGCAAAATATCAATTGTAATTTTGTACAGTCATATCAAGAAATTAATTGTCACTTTTTCGGCCAACGGGTTTTAACAATAGATTTCGATGCTTTACGAAGCAATTTAGGGGTATAGTCGTTTTTTTTATTTCTCTATGAAAATATAGAGCCACCTCCCCAACGCTCATCACAACAACTTTTTGATATAGCTGTACTTCAATACAATGGTATGATAGGCTCTCATAATTCTTAATTACGAGTTCTTTTACAAGGGAGCGAAGAGCAATGCGTGATTCTGAGATATGGAAGTGTCGCGATTTTTTCGAGGCCTCAAAACAACGAGCAGAGAATTACCTAAAAAATTTTGACCATGAACGCCTAAGTAATCATCTTATCAGGAGACATATCTCGAAGTTAATTCGAGAGCCGGTACGAGGCAAAGGTTTTTTGGCTAAATCAGCGTTCACTACTTTTAACATTGTAATATCAATTGACGATAACCTAGAAACTCAATTAGTGACCGTTGGATACGAGCTCGCCCATACCTTTGATTATCATGCAGGCGACCTATTTTTAAACCTCCGTATTACAAGAACAGAATACTGCATGACGAAATAGAGGAATTCTGTGATTACTTTGCAGGAAAATGGCTACACCTGCCTCACATCAAAGATAAACTGACTACTATTCTGCAATATGAAGCAGCACAGACCAACGAACTGTGGGTTGCACCAGCACACAGCTTCCCAAATCTTTGTAACCCGAGTGTCTTCCGCTCTTTCTGAAATACGTCTCAACGCATGAAGCGTTTTTTAATACTTTCCTTTGCAGGCCTTTAGGGATGATGTTCGAACCTTATTAAAACTAACTGAACATCAACTAAGTTTCTTGAGCAAACTTGATTTTAACTGATTCAACTCACTGTTAGTTGGTCTTCTACTTCTTTTTTCTTCATTAATTGCCCAAATAGCTTTATCTGCTTTTTCATCCGTTCGTCTTCGTGGAATTAAGTGCCAATGCAAATGTGCATCAGTATTACCTAGTAATTCATAGTTTAGCTTATCTGGTTTAAATGCTTTAAAAACAGCCTCTGCCACCTCTGCCATTTCTAACAAAAAATTTTCCTTAAACTTAGTTTCTAACTGATGAATCTCTGTACAATGTTGCTTGCATAAAAAAACCGTATACCCCCTATAACTTTGGAAATCACCTATGACTACATATCCTGTTTGTAACTCTTTTACAAAATAAGGGTTTACACCTTTTTTAATCATATTGATCCGTTCACAGACCAGACATCTTTCAATCATATGCGCATCTTATCAGAAGTATTTTACTTTTCCTATTTTTGCAGGCCTTTAGGGATGATGTTCGAACTTTTTTACAAGTTGACAGAGATGAAGTTATTTCATTAGTTCCTTAATAGCTGACTCTTGCATTACAGCATGACTAGCTCCATATACAATAAAAATCCTATCATAATGTTCTAAGTATTCGGCAATTTTCCCGATCATGTATTGGTCACGAAAACGACTAGAAAATCTAGCAGCTAGATTTACTTCTGTTTGTGATGTTTTCTTTTCTTCCCATGGAATAGGATTAACTTTCCGACTGTAATAATCTGGATCATCGAGATTAATACCTTCTCCCCAAAATTGTTGAGCAATACGATTTATATTTTCGTAAGAATAATCGAAGTCATCCCATTGAGTGGCATGCTGAATGCTATCAATTTCTCTTTCAATATAATTCCGAAAATCTTCTTTTTCCTGATGCTGTTGCCATTGCGGTATCATACGAAAAATATAGTAGCCAAAGATAGCTTCTCGGCTTAATCCTTGCTCCTCAATATATTTTATTTCTTCCTTAAAAGCAGGTTCAGGTGAGTCAAAATCAATCCCTTTCTCAATAGCTAATTTGAGAGCTAAGCCACTTTCCCCCATTTTCCCAATTACCACATCCTCACTATACTTTTCTGCACTATCTATTACTTCTTTCTTTCTTGAAGATAGGTTATCAAAACCTTCTACTAAGACAATATTTGGCTTAGCTCCAACAAATTGTATTTTTAACTTTTCCCAAACCGGATCTTTAGGATCCCAACTATGACCAACTCCAAAATAGGTTACTTTTTTATTATTTGCTTCAACATCGTAAACATACGGTATATCATGCTCAATCCCTGCATATTGCTCTGCAGTCATAACCGCTTGTTTAGCACTTTCTACCGGATCAATTGGCTGTGGTGCTCTTTCGAATGGACTAGGCATATATATTTTCTCTAATGAAGACTTTAATTTATATATAAGCGTATCAAAAGAGCTAAGAAAAGAGAATACAAAAACACGCCAACTATATGGCGTATTTAAAATTTTGCAGGGGTTTAGGGACAATGTTCAAACTTATTTAAGAAAATTGGGTAGTCAACTTGAACTCTTCATGATCCCAATATATAACTCCTCAGATTCAATTATGTACAATTCATAACTATTCCGTTATTCTCTCGTATACATATGAGTAAAGAACTCCGCAAACTAAAGAGATTCCGTTTCCAGTTACTCCATAAGTGGGTCACTGAAAACTATGAACCTTGTAAAGTAGCTGATATAGGTGGTGGCAAGGGACTTCTTACCTATCTACTTCGTCAAAGTGGATATGATACTGTGGTTATTGATCCTTACGATCAACCGTTACCTAATATATATAAAGATTTGGATGGTAATCGTCATAAAATCAAACCTGAAGAAAAGATACCAAGAATTAACAAAGGTTTTGAAAAGACAATGGCTAAGGATTTTGACTTACTAATTGGCATGCATGCTCATGGATCTAATAGAAGTATTATTGATGTTACTGCTGAATATCATAAGGATTTTATTCTACTGCCATGTTGCGTCATAGATGAACCCATTATCCCTCAAGCAGATATTAACTGGTTTGAATCATTGGAAGAATATGCAATACAGAAAGGTCATGCAATACAACGATTTGAGTTAAATTTTAAAGGACAGAACGTTGGTATTTATACGAAAAAAAGCTAATACTTTTTGCTATGCTATACATTTTAACAGGACTCCCCTACGCCGGAAAAACAACATTAACTACTGAGTTAGTAGACAGATTCGGATTTAACATAGTCTCTACAGACAACATCATTGATGACAAAGTATTTGAAGTCAAAGATATGACACAGAAAGATTGGAATGTTGTGTACACAGAGGCATATGAGCAGCTTAAGCATTTTCTATCTCACAGCAAAGATGTAATTTTTGATTCAGCAAATCTCAAGAAAAGTGAACGGAATACGGCTAAAGAAATAGCAACAAACTGTAATACTGAATGTTTAGTTATCTATCTAAATACGAGCAAATCAGAGATCTTAGCTCGGTGGAGTAAAAACCAGCAAACTAATGACAGAAGTCATGTTAACGAAAAAGTATTAGACAACGCACTCGCTTTATTTGAAGAGCCAACTACAGATGAAAACGTTGTTTTGTTTAATGCGTCGATGGATCTAAATCAGTGGATTCAAAAAAACATTACATCTTGAGTGGCCGTATTTTACGCCTTTATTTAGCTGTTAGTTTGTATTGCAGGCCTTTAGGGATCAAGTTAGAACTTACTTGGCTAACACTTTCTCAATTAATTCTATATCTACCCTATCTTTTGGTCGACCATAACCTCTTTTGAATTTGAGAAGATCATGTAAAGAAATAACTTGTATACCTTCTATACTTTCTGCTCTTTCTATAAGCTCTTGCGTTGTTGGATTATAGCTATCACAGTTTACATCTAAGTAAACTTCGATTTCATCTTTGTATAGTGCTGGACCACCATTAGGCTTTTCACCTTCTCGCCATTCCCCTGTTCTTTTCATTTCATCAAATAACGCTTGAGTTACAACTAGGTCGATATCCGGTGCCTCTCTTATTTTATGGGCTGCAAGTACACCCCCGCCTACAAGGACGTATTGATCAGTTGGTAGATTCAGAGCTTTTACTTTTTGCAATATATTCATGGTCTATAAAATTATCACTCTTTTTTTAAGTGTATCAGATTTTAATTTATTCCTCATTTTATGATGACAAAGTATGTTCGAACTTTGTCCCGATTGCAGGGGCGGGAGGAATCGAACCCCCGTCGTCTCTTTTGGAGAGAGATATCTTACCACTAGACCACGCCCCCTAGTTTGCGAGTGAGGAAAGTGTACAAGAATTTCGCCTGCTTGACCAGCCTCTTTTATAAAATCCTGCTTCCTGTTAACCCTAGATGATCACGTAGCGCTTGATCGATTTCTTCTAGGGTAGTTTTTTTCACTCTCCCTGCTTGCTTCATAAGTCGTGTCTGATCAATTGCTCGAAGTTGCTCAACAACAATGACTGAATTCTTTTCTAATCCACCATCCGGTGGAATTATGGGAATGTCATGAACATACGAATATTTACCACTGGTGATAGGTGCCACAATTACGAGACCAGAGAGTTCATTAAGATGATTATTTGAAATCACAACAACTGGTCTCGTCTTTTTTATTTCCCTGCCATGCGTAGGATCAAGACGAGCTATATACACGTCACCGCGTCTGGGTACTTCCTTAGGCTTCATGAATATAACCTAATCTCGATCTTCAAGACGATCAAGAACCTCCATATCCGCATCTTCCCATTCATCCATGATTTTCTTGTTCCGTGAAGCTGCCGCTCTATATGAATCTCTTATTTTCTCGGTATACCGAACTTTATGGATGTGCTCAATTTTTTCTTTAATGGCATCAGCAATGAATCCGCTTTTATTGCCATTTCTAAAAGATTTAGCATATCTTTGCAACTCCCCCACAAGTGGCTTGGGTAAGGTAACTAATACTCGTTGATATTCTTCGCTTTCTTTATTGCGTGTTGTCTTCATACACTACAGTATATACTATAGTATATACTGTAGTCAATCCTTATTTCTTTCCTTTTTCTCTATGTGATTGATGCTGTCTACAACGCTTACAAAACTTTTTCAATTC
>JBBDIN010000074.1:0-5398 GCA_040880385.1 Thermodesulfobacteriota bacterium
GCCTATGATTGAGCATTCAAACCATACTTAGCTTTCATATATGGGGCTTATAGTCTATAATTAGTTCCTAATTATTAAGTTTGATATAAAAAAGCTTTAAACAATCCCCATGGACAACCAGATATTAGTCAACGTAACCTTTAATGAAACCAGAGTTGCAGTTATGGAAAATGGCTCCGTGGCGGAGCTTTATATCGAAAGAAAATCCACACCTCGCATAGTGGGCAATATCTACAAGGGTAAAGTAGGAAAAGTCATACCGGGTATGCAGGCTGCGTTTATAGATATTGGCATGAATAAGTCCGGGTTTATTTCTGTCGAAGATGTGCAAGAAGATCCGCTCTATGATTGCTTTTTAGAAAACGGCGCGGAAGACGCCATTCAGGATATAAAGAAACAACAAAATAATCTCATTCAGGACATTTTGAGAGAAGGGCAGCATGTATTAGTTCAGGTTCTAAAAGAATCCGTTAGCGGTAAAGGAGCCAAACTCTCTTCTTATGTTGCTATACCCGGAAAATATTTGGTGCTCCTAGGCACTATAGATATTGTGGGTATATCTAGAAAAATAGAAGATAGTCAAGAAAGAGAGAGGTTGACCGAGTCTCTAAGGAAGATTAAGCCTCAAGGGGTAGGATTAATTGCTAGAACTGCGAGTGCGGGGATCCCAGAGGAAGATCTTGAAAATGATTTAAAGGAACTTCTTTCTATATGGGAGGGTATTAAAAAATCTAACGAAGAAAAAAAGAGCCCATCTTTAATTTACGAGGAACCCAGACTATATCTTAAAGCCGCAAGAGATTTTGTATCTAAAGGAATGAATAAAATACTGGTCGATTCAAAGGAAGCTTATGGGGAAATCATAGATTATATCAAACTCAACTTTCCTGATTCAATTGCCGAAGTAGAGCTTTACAATGAACCTGATCCTTTATTTACAAAGTACGGTGTAGAGAACGATATAAAGAAAATATTTAAGAAGAAAGTATGGCTTAAGTCAGGCGGGCACATAATAATTGAAGAAGCTGAAGGCCTTACTGTAGTAGATGTTAACACAGGCCGATATCAAAGTGGAAAAGACCAAGAGGAAACGATCTACAATATAAATGTGGAAGCGGGATTAGAAATAGTAAGGCAAATTAGACTTAGAAACCTTGTCGGTATTGTCGTGATAGACTTTATAGATATTAAGAACCGTCAATTGAGAGAAGGAGTCTATAATCAATTCGTAGGTGCGCTTAAATACGATAGAGCGAGATCGGTTGTTCATGAAATGACCTCTTTTGGAGTTATTCAAATGACCCGGCAGCGCCTTAGAGAGAGTATTTTAAAGGAACTGGCGGATCCTTGTTTTTACTGTGAAGGAATTGGTTATTTGAAATCTATCGATACTATTTCTTATGAAATAATTCGAGACCTCAACGAGCGATTGGTTAACGCAATAAGTCAGAAGATAACAATTGTTGCTAACTCGGTTGTAATTAAGAGATTGTTAGAGTCTGAAAAAGACAATCTGAATAAGCTTGAGGAGCATTTCGGAATAGAGATAGAATATAAGTCTTCAGAAGAAAGAATAGAGAAATACAAGATAATCTCTGATTAAACTAATTATAATTTCACCCCGCTAACCAATTCCAATAGTAGTTGCTTTGCAAATTCCTGAGCCCTTGAAATAGGCGGGGTTATCATTACTCTTAAATTGATTCATTAGATTAGAGTGACCATTTGAAAATGCCTATAGAAAACTCAAAAGTTCCAATAAGTCTTCGCCTCAAGAATCTAAGTAAGTTTTATTTAGAAGCAGGCCGTAAAATAGAGATAATTGATAATGTTAATGCCGAATTTAATCAGGGAGACATTGTAGCATTAGTAGGAAAGAGCGGCTGTGGTAAAACTACTCTTCTTAATCTTATATCCGGAATTGACCGAGCGGATAGCGGCGAAATTTGGTTAGGAAACACCCTACTCAACAATCTTTCAGAAGAAGAACTGACTCTAATTAGAAGAAACAGAGTGGGGATAGTTTTTCAATTCTTCAACCTCATTCCAACTCTTAGTGTAATTGAGAATGTTAGCCTCCCAAGAGAGTTAAACGGATCCCAGGGTGCTAAAAGCGGCTCTAATGCGAAAGAGTTATTAACAAGAGTTGGTCTTGGAGACAGGTTAAATTCCTATCCAGATGTGTTATCGGGAGGAGAGCAGCAGCGTGTGGCAATAGCGCGTGCTCTAATAAACGATCCGGACCTTATTCTGGCTGATGAGCCGACGGGGAATCTTGATGATGATACAGCAAAAGAAATACTGGAACTGCTGCTAAGTGTGGCTCGGGATAGAGGTAAAACTATGATAGTGGCTACTCATAGTAGCGAGATTATAAATTTTGCAGACAAGCTCTATACTCTTCACAGTGGCAAGCTAATTCCCGGGCAATCCGGCTCTTAAATAGCGCTATGCTAAAAGCTAACTAAAATGAATTATCCGCTACTTCATGTCTCGATAGGTTACATCAAAAAACATTTGCTTCAGAGCATTTTGCTTCTTATTGGAATAGCTTTTAGCGTTGCTTTGATCGTATCCGTTGATATTGCAAACCAGAGCGCGAGCCGCTCCTTTTCACTTTCTAAGGAAATTTTATCAACAAAAAGCACCCATCATATTTTAGGAACATATTCTGATTTTGATGAAGAGATTTATAAATCTCTCAAGCTTAAGTTAGGTCTTAAGAACTTAGCCCCTATAGTTGAAGATTATGTAAATATAGCCGAGCTTGACGGTCGAGCAGTTAAGCTCTTGGGTACTGATTTTTTTGCAGATTTAATTTTTTATGACAGTCAAAATAGCCCCCTTTCTAATCTCACTCAAAATACGTTAACCGAGTTGATTACTAGGCCCGGAACTGCTCTAATTTCTCCTGATATTGCCCAGAGCGCAGGCCTTAAAATTGGAGAACCTTTAAATGTCACCTATGGCTCGGAAACGCTCAGTATTGAAATTATCGGAGTTCTCGGTTCACAAAATGATGAGCTTTCAAAGAGCTTAGGAGGATTACTCCTTACCGATATATCTACTGCACAGGAGCTGCTTGGTAAAGTGGGACTCTTGTCTCAGATAGACTTGGTAATTGATGAAGAAACACCTGAGGGCCTTAGTGTACTTCAATCGGTAAGGGATTACTTGCCTGCTGGCGTTGAAGTAAAGAGTAAAGATCTATTACTCGGGTCTGCAAAAAGTCTGACACGTTCTTTTGAACTTAATTTGACCGCTCTTAGCCTCTTAGCGCTATTTGTCGGAGTCTTTCTAATCTATAACATAGTCTCATTTTCTGTAATCCAAAGACGCTCAATTATAGGGACACTCAGATCTATAGGAGCCACGCGTCGGCAAATCTTTAAAATGATTATGGCAGAGGCTTTGGCAATAGGCATTATTGGCAGCTTAATTGGGATTGCGGGCGGTGCCCTTCTCGGTAGAAGTATCGTTGGCCTTGTCACCCGCTCTATTAATGATCTGTATTTTACTCTTACGGTATCAAACTTCTCTGTGTCCCCGGAAACAATTATAAAAGGACTATTGGCCGGTATATTAGCCGCACTCTTTGCGGCTCTAGTCCCGGCTTATGAGGCCTCTAGCTTTCGTCCAATCAATATACTAAGGCGATCCAGCTTTGAAAGCTTTTTCCTAAAATCCATTAAGCTCTTTGGGCTTATCGGAGTTATTGTCATCGCTCTTGGCTACGTTCTAATAATCCTTCCAACTAAGAGTCTAGTTCTTAGTCTCATTTCAGTTTTTTTAATCCTATTCGGAGCCTCACTCCTAGTCCCTATTTCTACAACTCTATTAATGAAGCTCTTCTCACTAATTTTAAGCCCTATGGGACTAATAGGCCGTATGTCGCCCAGAAATATCATCAGGTCAACTAGCAGAACGGCTGTTGCCATAGCTTCTCTTACAGTTGCGATCTCAGTGATATTAAGCGTGAGTATTATGATAGGCAGTTTCCGGAGCACTGTTGTAAACTGGCTTGATAGCGCTCTTACTGCAGATATTTTTATCTCTATGGACTCACCCAATATTAGCAGCCAGGCAGGACTTAATCCTAAAATACTAGATGAGGTAATAAACGCTCCCGGTGTGGATGGGGTCGCTACAGTGAGAAGGATTTCATATAACAGCCCGGGCTACGGTCTCTTTAATTTAGTAGCCGTCACTAAGGCACTTGCTACACAGAATAGAGAGTTTATTTGGAGGGAAGCGGATAATGAGAAGCTCTGGGATCAAATGCAGTCTAGCTCAATTCTAATTTCAGAATCTTTTGCTTATAGAAATAATATCGAGGCTGGGCCAGGTAAAACTATCGAACTTCAAACAGACCAAGGTTTAAAAGAGTTTGACGTGTCGGGAGTATATTACGACTACGGGGCACAAACCGGTGTTCTTCTAATTTCTGATGACTTATACCGCTCACTTTGGCAGGATGATAAAATCACATCTCTCGGCGTCTATGTCTCAAACATTGATCATATAGATAAAACAGTTGGAGAGCTTCGAGGTAAGCTGTCCAAGTACTCCAATCTCGTTATAAGATCCAATGACAATTTAAAGCAATCGGCGATAAAGACTTTCGACAGAACATTTACGGTTACATCAGCGCTAAGGATATTAATAGCAATTGTAGCTTTCATAAGTGTATTAAGCTCCCTTATGGCGCTTCAGCTGGAGAGGGAAAGGGAGTTTGGCGTATTTAGAGCTATAGGCATGACGGTATCACAGCTTCGTGGAATGATATTTTTAGAAAATGGATTAATTGGTCTTGCCTCAGGCCTTTTTTCAATTCCACTTGGCGTAGTGCTTTCGCTAATACTTATTTATGTTATCAATCTTCGTTCATTCGGGTGGACGTTAAATTTCTCAATAGAACCCCGATACTTTATAGAGGCTATCGGCATAGCGTTAATAGCATCAATTGCTGCCGGCATATACCCAGCATATTTAATCGGCAAAGAAGATGTGGGCAAACTTATTAGGGAGGAGTAGTGAGAATTAATTCGATGAATACATATCTAGTTCTTTGTATAGTATCTCTGTTCTTACTGGCTGGAATAGTTGCTTCTTGCAGTGTTAATAAAGACTCGTTACAACCCAGTAATATCGCCCAATCTCTCTCAGGAAATGACACTGCCGGATTTGCTAGAGCAGATGCGTCCAGAGACTTCATCTTCCCTGAGGACTTTGGTCCTCATCCAGAGTTCCAGACTGAGTGGTGGTATTACACCGGCAACTTATCTACAGAAGAAGGGAGAGAGTTTGGATACCAGCTTACCTTCTTCAGACGAGCCTTAAGTCCTGAACAAATAAAAAGAGATTACGGATGGGCCTCAAACCAAAAATAATTTCCCCA
>JBBDIN010000075.1:0-5379 GCA_040880385.1 Thermodesulfobacteriota bacterium
TTGGGGCGCTTCGCCGATTCTGCTTTACATTCAGGTAAGTCTTGGTTATTATTGAAATGTAAAGAATTCAAATTTAATATTATAATCTATATATTAAATTATAAAACAACAAACTCATGAAGATTTCAGATAACTTAAAAAAGATACGAGCGGAAAAAGACTACTCTCTTGAGAAGGTAGCTCGTTTGGCTGAGGTATCATTAAATACAGTGGTAAAGATTGAGAGTGGTACAAATAAGAACCCTACCATTGATACGCTATCCAAGCTGGCAAAGGCGCTTGAAGTCGATGTTGATGACTTGATTCAAAAATAATTATGGCTAACTCTAAAGAACAAAACACCGATCCAATAAATGACCCATACTTGGAATCACCAAAGGCTTTTCATCTTGAAATGCCTCCTTACCATGATTTTGATTTGACTACTGGAGAAGTTGAAGAAAAAATATATGAACTTCTCTCAAACAGAAACACGATTGATGCTTATTGCATTTGGTGCGATAAGGAAGGTGTGTTTAGAGCTTATAATTATTTCTCTGATAGTATTTCTGTGCCACGATGGACAGCAAGAAATAACGGACTAATAGAAATTGAGTACAGATGTACGCGTGATGATTCTCATGCGTATCATGCATATTACTTTAAAATCGGGAGCTTTTTTACAAAAGTTGGACAGTTTCCATCTGTTGCCGATTTTCAAATTCCACAAGCAGAAAACTACCGAAAAATTCTTGGTGAGGAACAATACAGGGAGCTTACGCGAGGTATAGGACTTGCAGCATATGGTGTTGGAATTGGCTCTTTTGTGTATCTACGTCGTGTATTCGAGAACCTTATTGAGGAAGCTCACAATAAAGTTGCTACCGAAAAGAAGGAATTTTCAAACGATGAATATATAAAAGCAAGAATGGATGAGAAAATCAAAATGATAAAAGATTACCTACCGGATTTTTTGGTAGAGAATCGCAGTTTATACAGTATTTTAAGTAAAGGTATACACGATCTAACAGAGGATGAATGCTTACAATATTTCGAAACAGTAAAGATTGGTATTGAGGAAATACTTGATGAAAAAATTATTCAGAAAGAAAAAGAACTAAAAGCAGAAAAGGCGCGTAAGGCAATTCAAGATGCTCATGGCAATCTGACTAACTCAAAATAATTATGTCTAAATCTTTAAACGCAAATCTCAATAAAGCAGCCGAAGCAAAGAAAGATGAGTTTTATACTCAGCTTGTTGATATTGAAAAAGAGCTACGACATTACAAAGATCAATTCAAAGACAAAGTCGTTTTCTGCAACTGTGATGATCCACAGGAGAGTAATTTCGTAAAATACTTTAGTATGAATTTTGAACACTTGGGGTTGAAGAAGTTAATTGCCACACACTACAAAGAAGCAAACTTATTTACCCAAGAAGCACCTTATAAATTAGAGTACACTGGTGATAAAAACAATAACCGGAAGCCTGATCCGGAAGAGTTTATAACTGAGATGATCGGCACTGGTGATTTTCGCAGTAAAGAATGCATAGAGCTCCTTAAAGAAGCTGATATTGTCGTGACAAACCCGCCATTCTCTCTATTTCGTGAATATGTTGAACAATTAATGGAATATGATAAAGATTTTTTAATTCTTGGTAATCAAAACGCAATTGTCTACAAAGAGATCTTTATGTTTATTAAAGAAAACAGGTTGTGGCTTGGATATGACAACGGTGGTACAAAGTGGTTTCAGGTTCCAGATAATTACGAGATAAAGACAGAATCGAGAGTGAAAATTGAGGATGGTATAAAATATATCAGTATGGGCAGTATCATGTGGTTTACAAACCTTGATACTACAAAACGACACGAGGAATTGACTTTGTATAAAAAATATTCGCCTGAAGAATACCCAACATATGATAATTATGATGCGATCGAGGTATCAAGATATACTGAAATCCCAATGGATTACGATGGAGTGATGGGGGTTCCTATTACTTTTCTTGATAAATATAATCCAGATCAATTTGAGATTGTTGGATCCAATCGAGGCGTAGACCAAGATCCAAATAGTGTTTACGGAAGAGGGTCATATCTAAATGGAAAAGAAACGTTCAAAAGATTATTTATCAAAAATAAAAGATTAAAAAAATAAACATGGAAATAAAGTTACACAGAATTCCAATACGAAAAGTTGTTGATGGCTACAAAGATAACGCTGAAGAGGGCGTTATCGCTTATGGTGGCAAGCTGGATGTTCGCCCTAAATATCAACGTGAATTTGTCTATGATGATAAGCAACGAAAAGCGGTAGTTGAGACGGTCAAACAAGATTTTCCGCTCAATGTAATGTACTGGATTGAAGCCGATGACGGTACGTTTGAAATGCTCGATGGACAACAGCGCACAATCAGTATCGGTCAATATGTGACAGGTAACTTTTCTTTAGATGGACTCTATTTCCATAATTTAACTGACGAAGAACAGGAGCAAATTCTCGACTACGAGCTGATGATTTATTTCTGCGAAGGTAGTGATAAAGAACGTTTGAACTGGTTTCAGGTTATCAACACTGCTGGTGAGACATTAACTGACCAAGAGGTACGAAATGCTATCTATACTGGCCCGTGGCTTTCAGATGCCAAACGTAAATTTAGCAAGCCGGGATGTCCAGCCTATCTTTTGGATAAAGATAAAGGTCGATTACTTCGGGGCTCACCAATCCGGCAAGATTATCTGGAAACAACGCTCTCGTGGATCAACGATGGTGACATTGCAGAGTATATGGGGAAACATCAGCATGATGAGAACGCCGATGAACTCTGGGAGTACTTTCAGAATGTTGTTGCGTGGGTAAGAGAAACTTTTCCAAATTATAGGAGCGAAATGAAAGGATTGGAGTGGGGTGAACTTTATAACGAATTCGAAGATAAAAAACTGGACGCTAACAAATTAGAGGATGAAATAAAAGAACTCATGATGGACGAAGATGTTACAAAGAAGTCCGGTATTTATCCCTATGTTTTGACCCGGGATAAAAAATACTTAAATATCCGATCGTTTAATGATAGACAGAAGCGTGAAGCGTACGAACGACAAGATGGTGTCTGTGTAAAATGTGAGGAACAATTTGACATAGAGGAAATGGAGGCTGACCACATTACCCCTTGGCACGAGGGTGGTAAAACTGTTGCGGAGAATTGCCAGATGTTGTGCAAGGATTGCAACCGAAGAAAATCTGGAAAATAAATCAAAAGATTATCAATAAAACAACTATGACTTGGTGGGATATAAAAAAAGAAGAGATATTTAAAGAGAGCCTCACAAATGGCAAATCTCTGTTTGTAGTTGATGAGCCATCCGACAACGACCAGTTTGGCTTTGACCACTACGTAAACTCCTTGGAAGCAATCGCAAGGGAATGTAAAACTCCCTTTGTTGTTGGAGTGCTCGGCAAATGGGGTGTTGGAAAAACAACTCTAATAAATAAGTTTCTACGCAAACGTTTGAAGGAACAAGAAAACATTGGCTTCGTTTATTTTGATGCTTGGAAGTATCAGAAAAATGCCTTTTATAGGCTATTCCTCAAGAAAATGAAGGAGGACTTATCTATTAATGACGACACGTTATTTGTCCGACTGTATAAAACGATTAAAAAAGCACGACAACTTGATGAGTTAGAGTGGAATAAAGAAGAAATCAAGAACCTCTTTATTGAGTTTGCGGCATGGTACGTCATTTTATTGATGCTAGCTTTTCAATTTGAATGGTCAATAGGTACTACATGGCAATTCGTCTTACCGTTAATTCCGTCAGTTATCTTAGGTCTTATTCATTACGGAACTAAATTGATACGGATACGTAAACAAGAAGAAGAGGATAAACCACTTTTTTCTAATGAACAGTTTGAAGAAGTTTTTGAAGCTTATGTTAAAAAAGCACTTTCAGATAGGCCAGACGGAAAAATAGTTGTGGTAATTGATAATCTCGATAGATGCACAAACGAAGTTGCTCTTGAATTGCTCGGTACAATCAAGACATTCCTAAATATTCCAGGCTGTGTATATGTGGTCCCTGTAGACGAAGAAGCTATAATTAATCACCTTAAAGAGGGCCTATTGCAAAATGAACTCTGTAAAGTAGACAGAGATAAGCAAAGTCGTGAGTTCTTAAAAAAGTTCTTCCAAGCAACAATACGATTAACCCCATTTATCCGTGGCGACTTGGAAAAATATATTGATGATATTTCTAATGAAATAGCTATACCGTACAGCACTCCAACCGAAAAAGAGAACGTGGCGAGTATGGTGTTAACGGCATACTCGCACACACCAAGAAAAATAAAGCAATTCTATAACAACTTGAGCGCTAGTTATCTTTTAGCCCTTGCTCAAGAAGAGCAAGGAAATATCAACAAAGGTCTTGTAACTGATAACGTATCGTTTTTGGCAAAATTAATAATTCTACAAGAAGAGTGGCCTATTTTCTTTGGTTATATAAAAAAAGATCCAGAGCTTTTAAGCCAAACAGAAGCTCACATCAGAGGAAAAGAGCTGAATTCTACTTATGTCGAAGGAGTTAAGCAACAATTAAAACAGCACTCTGATTTGAGTGATTTCCTTCAAAGCTCTCGGCCGTATCACTCTCAAGATCTTGAACAATTTATTAACCTCAAGCGTGAAGGATATGGTGGTTTTGCAGACGGCGCATCGGAATTGAGCGTGTCACTTTTGACCGGCAAAGCAGAACTAATAGCAGAAGCTCTAAATAAGGGAGATAACGAGGAAAATAAAAACATAATAAAGCTTATTAGAAACAAATTGAGCGAAAAGCAGAGACAAGGAAAATCTGCCATTGTATTCAACATTCTCTCTGTTGTTGATGAAGTATTTAATGATATTCCGGATAGCCAGAAAAAAGGAGTAGCAGACTTATTTACTACATATCTTGCGCATAATACACAACTAACAAATGTTCAAGAGTTTGATCCTGGAGGACTTCTGAACATTCTTTCAAAAATAAGTACTCAACAAAAAGATAATAGACGTATTGTAATAAACGAGCATGTAAACAAAGTAGATGAGAACCTTGAGGAGGTATTTGAATATCTTAATTCTGGATATGGAAAGCATGTGGCGATAATACCGACAGTCGCAAAGAAGAAATTATCAGAAGCACTTGAGAAAGCATACAACTCTACAGGTGAGAAAAAAGATACTCCAGACTTATATGTTTCCGATGTTCTGGATAGTTTGTCGAAAATCGCAGAATATAACAATGCACTCAATGAATACCTATCGCCTGGGTTAATAGATGTTCTGATTGAGAAAATTAAGTCCATTTCTCACGACTCAATAACAGAACTTCAAAGAGAGAACCTTTAGATATTAAA
>JBBDIN010000076.1:0-411 GCA_040880385.1 Thermodesulfobacteriota bacterium
TTCAGAATCTCTTGCTATGAACGGTCTTCCAGGTCTTGGATCAAGTAATGATATGACTTCCATTGCTTCTTGCATTTCTTGGGATGGATCTTGAATTGCATCTACAATAACGCTCAGATCAATCTCATTTATCTCTTCAAAATGCTTGTCAATAATTTCTACTACGAGGCCGTCTTTAGGGTAACCCAAATCCAACGCCTGGATTGTTAAACACTCTTTTAAGTTTTGTGAGCATACTCCTGTCGGGTCAAATGATGACTGAATTTTGTGTAAAACAGCTTTCGCCGTTTTGATTATATATTCAGAACTCCTAGAGCCGTTTAGGGTATGGTCATTTATTTCTATGTCTTGATTTTCTGAATCCATATTTTCAGTATTTTCGATCTGATTCAGATAAATAAGCGCTATTTC
>JBBDIN010000076.1:421-5316 GCA_040880385.1 Thermodesulfobacteriota bacterium
GCTATTTCTTCTATGTCAGTTTCAAGATATCCGTCTTCATTAGTATTTCCTATAATATCCGATGCAATCTCTTTTTCTATATGTGTAAAGTCGGATATATGGAGCTGCCATCTCAGGTGATCAATAAGAGACTCGGCAGAGCTAATTCTATTCTCCCATGGGGATTCCTCTTCGCTATCATCAATATATTCTCTTGATGAATAATGCGGTATATCGTTGCCCTGATTTCCTAATACCCGATCGTCTCCAAAACTACTTAAATCAAACTCTTCACTAGAGCTGTCCTCAGTCTTTTCTTCAGTATTCTCAGACTCTTCTAAAGTCGGGTTTTCAATTAACTGCTCTTCCAGATAATCCTTTAATTCAAGCGTAGTCATCTGAATTAACTTTAAGAATAGCTGGAGCTCCTGGGTTAAAACCAGGCGTTGCTGGAGTACTTGCCTTTGAGAAGTGTTTTGACTTAAATTTATACTCATAACGCTTTATTTATCCAAATTATTTTAAGTTTCTCTAACCCCATTACATTATAATACAGGGCAGATCTTATACAAGATTCGTGCCACTTGAATAAGTATAGCATAGTTTTGAAATTTATGTACGTAATAAGGCTAAATTATTGAGATTTTATAGAAATTCTATATAGATTCTGTATATATAGAACGCTTTTATATTTATATAGAGTTATATTGGCTGGGGGAAATATAAATTTATCTAGTCTTAATCTTTTAGTTTCAGGAACATTAATTTATTTTATTCAAAGATTGAGTTCTTCCGGTTTATTTAGAGTTATTTGGTATTACCCATTTTCTCTCACCGGAGTGCTTGTTTTCATAAATTCTGATCTCATCTTCATGTCCAAGTGAGTGTCCTATATCATCAAGTCCTTCAAGTAGGCTCTTCTTTTTAAATGGGTCTATATCAAAATTAATAGACCAGCCCTCATCATCAGAAATTGTTTGAGATTTCAAATCTACTGTAAGATCGTGACCTTTCTTTGAGTTCACAATACTAAAAAGTTCCTTCACCTTTTCTTCTGGTAATACGATTGGGAGTATAGCATTCTTAAAGCAGTTGTTATAAAAAATATCAGCAAAAGAGGGTGCTATAATAACCTGAAACCCAAATTCCCTTAGAGCCCAGGGTGCATGTTCTCTTGAGCTTCCGCTTCCGAAGTTGTGGCTTGTAAGCAAGATCTTGGCATCTTGATGATGTTCATGGTTGAGTTCAAAATCAGGATTCGGCGTTCCGTCTTCATGATAACGCCAGTCAAAAAATAAGAATTCCCCAAACCCGGTTCTTTCAACCCTTTTTAAAAATTGTTTCGGGATTATTTGATCTGTGTCCACGTTTATTCTGTCCAGTGGCGCTACTCTTCCATGTACTCTTTCTAATGGTTCCATTTTGTTTCCTCTTTAAAGTTCTTTATCTAGATCCCAATTTCTAACATCTACGAAATGCCCTTCGATTGCTGCAGCTGCGGCCATGGCTGGGCTAACTAGGTGTGTCCTCCCGCCTTTGCCCTGGCGTCCTTCAAAGTTTCTGTTTGAGGTGCTCGCGCATCTTTCCCCAGGCTCAAGTATGTCAGGGTTCATTCCAAGACACATGCTGCACCCAGATTCTCTCCATTCAAATCCTGCATCTTTAAATACTTTATCAAGCCCAAGTTTCTCAGCCTGCCATTTTATCATCTGCGACCCCGGCACAACCATTGCGCTTACTGTTGGAGCCACTTTTCTACCCTTTACTACTCTCGCGGCTTCAGTTAAATCCTGAATTCTACCGTTAGTACATGAACCTATAAACACACGATCCAATTTAATATCTTCTATAGGTGTTCCTGCTTTCAGACCCATATAGTCAAGAGCGCTGATTGTAGCTTTTTTAGTATTTTCGTCTTCTATCTCGTTTGGGTTAGGAATCTTCGCAGTTACATCTAGCACCATTCCAGGGTTTGTGCCCCAGCTGACTTGAGGAACAATTTTTGCTGCATCAAAAGTAAGTGATTTGTCAAAATGAGCTCCTTCATCTGTCTTGAGCTCTCTCCAATGCGCAAGCGCCGCTTCCCAGTCCTCACCCTTTGGCGCAAACTTGCGGCCTTTTACATATTCAAAGCTCTTTTCATCCGGTGCTATCATTCCAGCCCTTGCACCTGCTTCAATAGACATGTTGCAAACTGTCATCCTTTCTTCCATTGTTAGAGCTTCAATTGCGGACCCTCTATATTCTACAACTGTTCCCGTAGCTCCAGCTGTTCCTATATGACCTATAATATTTAAGATTATGTCTTTAGCGGTTACACCGTAGCCTCGCTCACCCTCTACGCGAATTTCAAACTCTTTGGGTTTGTTTTGTCTTAAACACTGTGTTGCAAGTACGTGCTCTACTTCGCTCGTGCCTATACCAAAGGCTAATGATCCAAATGCACCGTGAGTCGAGGTATGACTGTCACCGCAAACTATTGTCATTCCGGGTTTGGTAAGTCCAAGCTCAGGTCCTATGATATGAACAATTCCCTGCAAATCACTGTTTACATGTAATCCAAAGAGTGGGACCCCGAATTCCTCACAATTTTCCTCTAAAACTTCGATCTGTCTTGCAGAAATAGGGTCTTCAATTGGTATTGATCTGTCTGTAGTAGGTACGTTGTGATCCATCGTTGCATAAGTTAGATCAGGTCTTCTTACTCTACGCCCAGTAAGGCGTAGACCCTCAAAAGCCTGAGGAGAAGTAACCTCATGTACTAAGTGTAGATCAATGTATATAAGTGTGGGTTGACCTTCTTCTTCAAAGACCACATGTTCTGCCCATATTTTATCAAATAGTGTTCTAGCCGACATATCTTTATCCTTTTATATTGTGCTAAAAAGCTAATTATGCACAACAATTAATCATTGTTTAGATTTTCAGACGATATTATAATCTCTGTAAGAAAAATATATACGAAATCACAAATATCAAGAGATTTTAGATGTTAAATGCTTTTCTGCCGGGATATATAGCTTCATCTCCTAGTTCTTCTTCTATTCTTAAAAGCTGATTGTATTTGGAGACCCTGTCACTTCTAGAAGCTGATCCTGTTTTGATTTGCCCGGAGTTTGTAGCAACAGCAATGTCTGCGATTGTGGAGTCCTCTGTCTCGCCGGAACGGTGAGATATTATATATGTATACCCCGCATTCTGAGCCATTCTAATCGCCTCAAGTGTTTCGGTTAATGAGCCTATTTGGTTAACCTTGACCAAAATAGAGTTTGCTGAGTTTTCTTTAATTCCTCTGGCAAGCCTTTTGGTATTTGTTACAAAGAGATCATCCCCGACAATCTGCACCTTATCTCCTAGCTCTTTAGTCATTGTTTGCCAGCCTTTCCAGTCATCTTCCGCAAGTGGGTCTTCAATAGAAATAATCGGATACTGGCTTACCCATTTACTATAAACGTCAATCAGTTTATCCCTGTCAATCTTTTTGCCTTCCATTGTGTACTTGCCATTTTTATAAAATTCGCTGGAGGCGGCATCTATAGCAAGTGAAATTTCATCACCAATTTTGTATCCTGCTTTTGTGATCGCTTCGAGTATGCATTCTATTGCTTCTTCATTGGATTTTAGATTAGGGGCAAATCCGCCTTCATCACCAACCGATGTCGCGTAGCCTTTTTTCCCAAGAATCGATTTTAGATTGTGAAATACTTCAAAACCAGCTCTGATAGCTTCTGAGAACTTGGTAAATCCCGCAGGTACTATCATAAATTCTTGAAAGTCCAGATTATTATCTGCATGAGCTCCGCCATTAATAATATTCATTAACGGAACCGGAAGCGTATTGGCTGAAATTCCTCCAAGATAAGCATACAGAGGTATATATAACGAATTGGCTGCCGCTTTAGCGACGGCAAGTGAAACTCCTAAGATTGCATTTGCGCCTAATTTAGATTTGTTAGATGTCCCGTCTAATTTGAGCATCAACTGATCAATATCATATTGGGCTGTTACATCCGCACCAATTAACTTGGGAGCAATAACGTTCTTAATATTCTTAAGGGCCTTTTGGACTCCTTTGCCCAGGTATCTTTTCTTAACATTATCTCTTAGTTCTATAGCCTCATGTTCACCAGTGGAAGCTCCTGAGGGCACAGCTGCTCTTCCGAACGATCCATCCTCACAGATTATATCAACTTCTACAGTAGGATTTCCCCTGGAATCCAAAATTTCTCTTGCTAAAATTGCATCAATTATTGCCACGTTATAGTCCTCCCTAAAATTTCACTCACTGCTAAGGGAAATTACCATATCAACTTATTCCTATCAAATCGGGTAAAATTATTATGTGCAACAATGTTGTTGGAAAAGTAACATTAGTTCGGTACAATCTTACACTCTTAAAATGACACACAAGGACAATTAATATGACATTTGTTTCGAAGGCAACAAAACTTCTAAGAATTAGTTATCTCTTTGCTATCTTATTTATTGTTTCATGCGCAATTGGAGACAGTACTCCTCCCGCAACAATTACTGATCTATCTTCAGTTGAAGTTAGTAGACTGCTCAATTGGATAGCTCCTGGAGACAGCGGTAATAAAGGCAGAGCTACAATTTACTTTTTCAGGTATTACAATAATCAGGAAGTAGCTGAGATATTGGGAGTGCCTAATCTAGATGGAGTGCCATTTTTAGTAATTGAAGAAGCTGTTCGGGATAATTTTAACAATGCTACTCAGATTCCCGATTTCCAACAGCCGGATGTTGCGGGATCATCTCAGAGTTTTCTTGCGCCTCGTCTGGACTTAACTGGTGAACTGACTTTCTTTTATTCCATCCTAACTAATGATGAAGTAGGCAATTCCTCACAGCCCTCAAATGTAGTTGAACTAACTACACCACTTCAATCTGTTAAATAT
>JBBDIN010000077.1:0-5252 GCA_040880385.1 Thermodesulfobacteriota bacterium
ATTGAGGTTCTGTGCTATCAGTATCAGCGGTAGCTTCTTTAGAATCCTTATCAACAGAAGATTCAGCATCTTCATCTAGAACATCTTCGTCCAAAACAACCACCTCAGACTCCATTTCAAGTGGCGCAATTTTTTCACTAGCAATTTCATCTGATGCGCCGTACTCTACTTCTGGAGCTTCGATATCGTAGCTTTTTTGGACGGTATTCGTATCCGGGCCGCCTAGCCCTTTTCCTATTATAACTCCCAGACCGAAGACAACGACAAAAAGAATTGCGAATGTTATAAAAAGTGAAACTATCTTACTATTTTTTGGGCCAGAATTATTGCTCATATCTCACATCCTTTCCGGAGCCGAAACTCCGAGTAGCTTAAGCCCGTTGCCGAGCACAGTTTGCGCGCACGTTATTAGATACAACCTAGCACCGCTAATATCCTTATTTTCGTCTACCACTCTGCATTTATTATAATACACATGGAACTGCGCTGCTAGCTCTTGAAGATAATATGCAACTTTATGAGGAGCTAAAGATTTAGCGCTATCTTCTAGAACTTCAGGGAAAAGCAGAAGTTTTTTAACAAGATCAATTTCCTCAGGAGCTTTTAGGAGTGCCAAATTATTGCTGGATTGAGTTATGCCCTCTTCTTGAGCTTTCCTAAAAATGCTGCCAATTCTGGCATAAGCGTATTGTATGTAATAGACCGGGTTTTCACTAGATTCTTTCTTAGCCAGATCAAGATCAAAATCCAGATGACTTTCAGAGCTTCGCATTAGAAGAAAAAAGCGCATTACATCTGCTCCAACCTCCTGCGCAACTTCCTTTAGTGTGACATAGCTCCCAGCTCGTTTTGACATTGCCACTTCTTTACCTTCCCTCATAAGTCTGACGAACTGAATAAGAAGCACATTGAAGCGTGAATCATCCAATCCTATTGATCTTAGAGCAGCCTTAAGTCTCGACACATGACCATGATGATCGGCGCCCCAAACATTAATAATGCTATCAAACCCGCGTTCATATTTATCAAGATGATAGGCAATATCGGCAAGAAAATATGTCGGACTACCATCGCTTTTTATGAGAACCCAATCTTGCGTATCTCCAAATTCGGTGGCTTTGAACCAAAGCGCCCCTTCTCTTTCTTCAAGAACACCTTTGCTATTAAGAAGAGCCTTAATCTGATTTAATTTGGTATCTTCAGACTCAGCCGATACTGTGTGAATATTCTCTACCTCGCTGTACCATTCATCGAAAAATACATTTATATCGGCTAAATCTTTTTTTATCTCTTCAAGCAGTATCCCTTTCGCTAATTCTTTGCAATATTCTGATGCTTGTTCCGGTGAATCCTGAAGGAGTGAATCCCCTTTTTCAGCTTTTATTTGAGATGCTATATCCTTAACATATTCGCCTTTGTACCCATCCTCCGGCAACTCCTCACTGTGTCCGAAGAGTTCTTTGTATCTTATAAGGACAGATTCCCCTAGAAGGTTCATCTGTCTTCCGGCGTCGTTAATGTAGAACTCTTTGGTAACATCATAGCCTGAGGCGCTCAGGATTCTGGCCACGGTGTCGCCGACTACAGCATTTCGGGAATGTCCCATATGAAGAAATCCTGTAGGGTTGGCGCTTACAAATTCCACCAGCACCTTCTCTGCGTTTCCTAAATTACTTGTACCAAATTTCTCACCTGCATTTTCTATTTGCAAGAGCTTATTAACAATCGCTTCTTCTTTTACATAGAAATTTATAAATCCAGGCCCTGCAATTTCTACTTTATTAAATAGTTCGTCTTTTTCTTGAGGGAGGTTTTCGATAATCAGCTCGGCAACTTCCCGGGGTTTCTTGCCAATCTTATTAGCAATTAACATAGCGGTGTTTACTGAGAAATCGCCAAACTCTTTTCTCTTGGGCATACCCACTTCTATTTCTACTGATAAGTCAGTAAGGTCTAGATTCTTTCCTATCTTCTCAACGGACTGGGAGACTACATTGATGATGTCTTCTTTCATATTGGTATGCAATTACACCACATAATTTTTCATGTTACAAGGAGCCATACGGCTCTTTCTATCGGTATATTTAGTAGTTTCTGTCTTAAACAGTTATCAATTTGACTCAAAAAGGGGAACGGATTCCATGGGAGATAGATGTGAGACATCATTTATAACATCGATCCTAAGGCTACCGTCTTCTGAGATTATAATGTTTTTTGAAGTGGCCTCAATGTGGAAATCTCTAAACCCTTTGAGCCCCACACCTGTAATTTTACACAGCAGCGTAATAATAGTGAGGTTGTGACTCACAACGACAACTGTCTCCCCGAGATGCTTATCATGGACTTTTTCAAACACCCTCCAGGCTCTATTCTGGACTTCAACCAACGACTCACCGCTTGGAAGTCTTAGAGTTTCAGGGCTTTCTCTCCACTGTTTAAGAACTTCTGCATACCTGTCTCTTATATCGGGAAAGCTTAGTCCTTCTAAGTCCCCCTGGTTCATTTCCTGAAGTCCGGGTTCTAGCTGTACAGTAATATTATGATGCTCAGCTATATGCTGTGCTGTCTCCCGTGCTCTTTTCAAATCACTTGAATAAATGGCCTTAATATTATGATCTCTCAAAGAATGGGCCAATTCTCGGGCCTGCTTTTTACCATTTTCATTTAAGACAATATCTGCAACCCCTTGGCACCTGCCAATCCTGTTCCAGTCTGTCTCTCCATGTCTTATGAGGATGAGGTTCATTATTTCTTCCCTAATTAATTTGGATTACTGCTTATTGTTAAATGTGAGTTCCACCCCTTTATTTTTAGCTTCTTCTGCAAGCTCAGTAGGTGGCGGAGGAAGCGGAGCGGAGCGAACTATAGCCTGTTTACAAAAACTATCAAAAACAGAATTCCCTGAAGATTTTGTGATTGTTACATTGTTCACATTCCCATTTGCGTCTACTTTAAAAAGTACAGACGTTGAAAGACTACCATCTGTTGAGACTCCAGGTGGCATTCTCCAATTACGGCTGATTTTTCTATGAACTTGATTGGAGTAAGTTTGAATAATTAATGGACTTATTGAAGAGCCGCCGCTAGAGCTCTTGGCTGAGCTTCCTTCTGAATCAGGCTCACCGCCGCTTTTCACATCATCAGCCATCGCCAGTCTCTGCTCTTCACCCATTTCTTCTTGTATTTCGTCCTCAAAGTCCTCACTAGGCTCTTGTGTATCCGGTTTATTATTTTTAAGTTCATCAAGAACCTTTTGTCTTTGAATGTCTTTTAATATTCTGTCTTTTTCTTTGTCGAAATCCTTTTTCTTCTCCGGCTTTTTCGTAGGTTTAGGCTTTGGTTTTTCAGTCGCTTTAGGCTTGGGTTTCTCTGTTGGTTTCGGAGTTGCTTTCGGTTTTGGTTTATCCGTAGGTTTAGGCTTAGCTGTTGGCTCAGGCTTTTTGGCTACCTCTTTCTTTTCTTCTTCTAACGGAATAACATCTTTCTTTGGTTCTTCTTTTTTGGGTTCCTCTTTTACTATTTCTTTTTTCTCAGGCTCTGGAGGTGGGGGCGGCTCCTCTTCAACCACTTCTTCCGGCTCTGGTGGTTTAGGTTTAGACTTAGGCACAGCTTTTTTAACAGGCGGTGGATTAGCGCCTCCTCCGGTTTCTAGACCTGAGAGGGACACCTCTATAGGACCGGGATTACTGCTGTACTCAGTAGATCCGCTGAATCCCCAATAGAGTATAAGCACTACGAGACCTGCGTGCAGTGCAATGGAGAAAAACATCCCTAAACGATTAGAAGAGTCTTTTTTGGATGGCTTCATTGCCACAATTACCCTTTATTATTTTTTTGGAACAGGCTCGGTTATCAGACCTAATTTGGTTACCCCTGCGTTTCTAATCTCAGACATGACCTCAACAACAGAACCGTAGGGAACATTCGTGTCAGCCCTTAGAAAGACTTCTTCTTCTCTTAGTTCTTTCCCCTGTTCAGACATAAGTGTTCTGATCTCAATTCTGAGCTCTGAAAGTGAAAACTGCTCTTTATCAATAAATATTTCTCCAGCAGAGTTGAGAGTTACAACAACTTTTCTTTCACGATCCAAAGATGGAATAGGCTGGGAATCTGTTTTGGGCAGATCAACATCAACGCCCTGATAAAGTATAGGTGTGGTAACCATAAATATCACGAGCAGTACGAGCATAACATCAACAAATGGAGTTACATTGATCTCTGATAATACTGAGCGTCCTCCGCCATTATTTGTCTGCATACCCATTTCTTAGTCCCTAAACCTTTTTAACATACCTATCTACGATATTTAAAAATTCTGAGGAGAAATTGTCCATATCCACATCTATCTTCTTTACTCTGCTTAAACAATAGTTATATCCAATCACCGCCGGTATAGCGGCGGCCAAGCCAACTGCTGTAGCGATTAGAGCCTCTGCTATGCCTGGGGCGACTGCTTGAAGTGTGGGAACGCCCTGACTACCGGCGAGCCCTATGAATGAGCCCATGATACCCCAAACGGTTCCGAATAGACCAATGAAAGGAGCTGCACTACCTGTGGTTGCCAAAAAAGTAAGCGACCCCTCAAGCTTTGAAATTTCAGATGACATAGTCCGCTTTAGTGCTCTTTCTACTAGCTCTACAACACCAAGCTCCGTATCTATCAACTCTGGTGTGCCGCCCGGTTCCGGATTTTGAGAAGCGCTGCCGGATCTGGACTTTCTAATCTTTAGTATTTCTGTATAACCTGCCCTAAAGACTTCTGCAATTGGGCCGCCCATATGTTTTGTTGAGGTATAGAGGTTGCCAAAGTTGCCGCTAGCTCCGTATAGTTCTAAAAATTTCTCAGAGCTTTTGGTTGCCTTTTTCAATACAAAATATTTAGAGAAAATAATTGCCCAGGAAACAACAGACATAAACAAAAGAAGCAACAACACTGCTTTTACAACAGGGCCTGCCTGCGTAACCAGCCCTAATATATTGATTTGTTCTGCTTCAGAACCTATTGGCGCCTGTAACACAAAATATATCCAGTTTGTCATATTTTTTTAACCTGCTGATAAGTTAGATTTCGGACTTGAACAGACAATAATTTACCTGATTTTATGTACATATGAGCTACTTCTAAAGGTTGATCTAAAGTTTTCCATACATATAGATCAAAAGCAATAATATATTTGGCATAATAGCAATCAACCTCTGTAAAAGTTCAGACACATATGAGACAGTATGGAAAAAGAGATAGGGGGGTAAAC
>JBBDIN010000078.1:0-5247 GCA_040880385.1 Thermodesulfobacteriota bacterium
TAACTTCATTGCCTTTGCCCAAATGCGGCGAGCAACTCGACCTATAACCGTATACTCAGGCTCCAAACCGTTGGAGAAGAAGAAGGAGAAATTCGGCGCAAATGCGTCAATCTCCATACCTCTTGATAAAAAATACTCTACAAAGGTAAAGCCGTTTGCGAGTGTAAAAGCGAGCTGGGTTATAGGATTGGCCCCCGCCTCAGCCATGTGATAGCCTGAAATGGATATCGAGTAAAAGTTTTGAATAATGTGATCAATAAAGTACTGCTGAATATCTCCCTGTATTTTAAGCGACGACTCGGTTGAAAATATGCAGGTGTTTTGCGCTTGGTCTTCTTTTAAAATGTCTGCCTGCACCGTTCCCCTGACTTGAGAAAGGGTTTTACTTTTTATATTTTCGTATACCTCTTTTGGAAGCACTTGATCGCCCGTGACGCCTAAGAGCATAAGCCCGAGCCCGTCGTTCCCTTCGGGTAACTCGCCGTTGTATTCGGGAACACTCTGATCAATTGTTTTATATATGTCTTTTATTTTTTTTCGTACCTCTTTCTCCAAACCGTTTTCCCGGATGTATAGCTCACACTGCTGGTCAATTGCGGCGTTTAAGAAAAACGCCAGCACTATAGCTGCAGGGCCGTTAATCGTCATTGAAACGGATGTGGAGGGATCGCAAAGATCAAAACCGCTATACAGTTTTTTGGCATCGTCTAGGCACGCGATCGACACTCCCGAATTACCGATCTTGCCATAGATGTCAGGGCGGAAGTCAGGGTTCTCCCCGTACAGGGTTACGGAATCAAACGCGGTCGAGAGCCTCTTTGCGGGGGTATTTAAGGAAACGTAATGAAACCTTTTGTTGGTCCTCTCGGGACCTCCTTCTCCCGCAAACATGCGGGTGGGGTCTTCGTTGTGTCTTTTAAACGGGAAGACTCCCGCAGTAAATGGGAACTCTCCCGGCACGTTTTCCTGAAGGCTCCATCTCAGGATATCTCCATACCCTTCATAGGTAGGAAGTGAAATTCTAGGGATGCGGTTCATAGAAAGAGACGTGGTGTAGGTCTGTGTTTTAATTTCCCTGTCCCTTACTTTATAAACGTATATGTCGTTATGATAGCGTTCTAATTTATCATTCCAGTCCTCGATTATTTTCCAGTTGTCCGGATCCAGCTCTTTGGATATTTTTTGATAGAGATCTCTTAATATCTTCCTTGCGTCATTTGAAGTTTCATCCTCTGTAAGAGAGTCAATAGCTTTGTGTATTCCATAAATTCTCTGTGCGGTTTCTGCCTCTTTACTCACCCAGATGTTGTAGTCGTGAATTGTCTCCGTGATCTCGGAGAGATAACGCGTTCTTTTGGGCGGGATAATGTACTTTTCTCCTGTCGATTTTGGACGGCCTTCGTAATTGGAAGTAAAGGGAGAATCTGTTTTGTTCGAGACGGTTTTTATAACAGCGCGGTATAGATCATCTACACCGGGGTCGTTGAACATCGAAGCCGTTGTTCCGTATATCGGGAGCTCCTCATCTTCTCTTTCCCAGAGCAGGTTGTTGCGCCTGTATTGTTTACGAACATCGCGGAGTGCGTCTATGGCGCCGTTTTTATCAAATTTGTTAATCGCCACTAAGTCCGCGTAATCGAGCATATCTATTTTTTCAAGCTGCGTTTGAGCGCCGTAATCAGAGGTCATTACATATAGTGACGTATCTGAGAGCCCTACAATCTCGGTATCCGACTGACCGATGCCCGAGGTTTCGAGCACTATCAGATCAAAACCCGCATATTTCAAAATACTAATAATTTCAGGAACGTGTTTTGATAGAGCGAGGTTTGACTGACGTGTAGCCAGAGAGCGCATATATACACGTTCACTGTTAATGGAGTTCATCCTGATCCTGTCGCCAAGAAGCGCACCTCCTGTTTTTCTCTTGGAAGGATCTACAGAGATAATCGAGATTCTTTTATCCTTAAAATCTGCCAGGAATCTCCGCACCAGCTCATCCACGATTGTAGATTTCCCCGCCCCCCCAGTTCCAGTAACTCCTAGGACCGGAATGTGGGGCATACTTTTTAGCTCACTGCTAATTTTTTCAATAACGGGACGTGCGGATTTATTCCCGTTCTCAAGAGCCGATATCAAGCGGCTTAAGTCATTAATTGATTTCTGACTTATCTTTTCCAGGATGTTCTTAGAGTCGATATTTCCGGTCGGATAGTCTATTTTGCTCAGTAAATCATTTATCATCCCCTGAAGTCCCATCGCCCGCCCGTCATCGGGAGTATAAATTCTGGCTATGCCGTAGCTCTGTAGTTCCTCTATTTCTAAGGGGAGTATTGTGCCACCGCCACCGCCAAAAATTTTTATATGTCCGCAGTCTCTTTCTCGAAGAAGGTCATACATATATTTAAAGAACTCGATATGACCACCCTGATATGAGGTTACGGCAATTGCCTGTACGTCCTCTTGAATTGCGGTGTTTACGATATCCTCTGCTGAGCGGTTATGACCGAGGTGAATTACCTCAGCGCCTGAGGACTGCAGGATTCTTCTCATTATATTTATAGTGGCGTCATGGCCGTCGAAAAGAGAAGTGGCAGAGACGATACGTATTTTATTATTAGGTACGTAGTGAGTGATTTCTTTTCTTATTTGTTGTTGCGCCATAACCAGACCGTATACGATTGATAAACTGAACGATCGTTCAGTCCTATTATAGATTAATCATGGCTCTGTTGTCAAGTGCATTATTGTAAAAATATATGTAATTAACTGTGAGTTAAGGAGGGATATAAATAATGCTTATATAAATGAGGTGATAATGAATTTTAGAAAAATATTGAACGATTGTTCAGAGAAAGTTTGAATATAATAATTTATATATAGGATCTAGTGTTTTGTTATTTGATCTAATATGGACTTACTCTGCGTTTCTATATATCGGTCAAGTGTGTAGTTTTTTTGGAGCGCCCAACGCCTAAATGCCCACATCTGTCCCAGCACCATAATATTATGCGCCGTTAAAAGTATATTCTTCTCGTCTATTTTGAAACTTCCCTGCTCTACCCCGTGCGTTAAAATATTCTTAAAGATCCGGGTCATATCCTCTTCCGATTTAAATATGTACTTTCTATTTTCATGCGATAAGGATTTTGTTTCCTGATATAAGAATATTATGTAGTCTTGCAGCTCATCGATTATGCGGTAGTATATTTCAATAGCGTTTTTAAGACTTTGAGCGCTGTCCTTGGTAATTTCTACAGACGGTTTTACTCTCATTCTTACCGTGGAATTAATATAGTCACATACCAGGATTAATATGTCCTCTTTGGTTCTAATATACTCATAGAGCGTCCCTACGCTCATTCCGAATTTTTGAGCTATCTCCCTTATTGTGGTCCGGTGAAAACCTTTGCGTACAAAAAGGTCTACTGCCGCATTTACTATTTCCTTTCTTCTGATTTCTATAAGTTCCTTGTCTTTAACTGAGGACTCAATTTCTTTTTTGGATATACTCATCTGGGCTCCTCTAGCTTTTCTGTACTATCATATATATATGAATACACACTGATCGCTTAACATATGCTGAACATGCGTTCACTAAAACCTTAGATTATTACTCTAACATTTGTCAAGTGTTATTAGTAGGTAATAGGGTTGGATGAGCTAAGATAAAAATGAGTTATGAAGTTACATTGACTCCCTTCCAGAATGCTACGTGGCCTCTTATCTCTTTTGCGGCTTCTTTGGGCTCTGGATAGTGCCAGGCCGCGTCGTTATTAGTCTTCCCGTCAACTTCTATATGATAGTAGCTGGCTAGTCCCTTCCAGGGGCAGGTTGTCTGTTTTGCGCTCTCTTTAAAAAACTCTCTGTTAATACTTTCGGGCGGAAAATAATGGTTCCCTTCTATGACTATAGTGTTGTCACTTTCCGCAATTATTTGAGCGTTCCAAATCGCTTTCATTTAATTACTCCTTTTTCGGTTCTCTATAAAGTATAATGAGTTCCAGCTTTTTTAATAACTGCTTTTTCATCTGAGCTTAGAGTTTTTCTGATATCTGCTAACCTAATTTAATTTTTTCTTATAGTAGAAATGAAGGGATATAAATGAGTTGTATTGCTACCACATCGTAAGGGTGATGCACTCTATTTAACTATCTGCAATTATTGACTTAATTTGCGTAGTTGGAAACAAAAAAAAGGAGCCGACACTATATGCGCCAAGCTCCCTTTATACTTTTGTCACCCTGAAACGATTCTGATCAAGTGAAGAATCGGACGCCTTTAACTATTACTAAAAATGTTGCTAATTAAGCTATCTAATTCTTACAATCAAAATATTCAGGGTCTCATCTTTTAATTTTAAGTTTAAGCAGTTACTTTCCTTCTTTTCAGAACCATAAATCCTACTATCCCCAAGATACCTGCCATTGCTATTAAACCCCATTCGGAAAGGGTTGGGACGTTTACGTTGGTATCTCTAAATCCAACACAGGTAATTGATGTGCTATAGCCAATATCTATTACGAAATCGGAATTCCAATCGCTGCCATTAGGTGCGACGGCATCAACGTCGGGACAACTGGTATCATCAGTCACCTCAGTCAAGCTGCCGCTCTGATAACCCAGTGCTTTGCAAAGCGCGTCGACCGAGTCTATTGGTGCACCGTTGTTGTTGGAATCGGGAGCATCGCATGGGTTAAACAGGGGAGCATCAGAGGTGCAACATCCGCCGCCGCCTTCCGTCGGCATCAGATCACCTTCCGCGTTTCCAGGATCAAGCGCGGCTCTTAATGGTCCAGTAGTAGTAGTTCCAAACGAGAGTGTCTGGGTTGTTGGATCATAATCACAGAAAAACGAGTCAGGGTTACATCCGTTTAAGTTACATCCTATCCAATGAAGTGTGCTATTCGTGTAGGCACGGAGATCAACTCCATTAGCATCTTGACTCCACATGTCTATATCCGTTACCAGCGCTTCGCATGTAGCAGGTAGAACCTGTGTGTAGCCAGGTAAAACATATACATAAGACGTTAATAGCACGAATACCGCCATATATAATATTCTTGAAATTTTCATCTTTACATTCCTCCTTAAGGAAAATTTAAACATCGTTTTAATATTTAGTTTTCAGCTATCCCCCTTCGTTCATCTCCTTAACATCTCACATCCCTCTATCATTCATTGTTATGACCCTTCCCCCTTAGCGCCCAGGGGCAGCCAAGGGTGAAGAGTCGAGAAGGGGATACT
>JBBDIN010000079.1:0-32583 GCA_040880385.1 Thermodesulfobacteriota bacterium
CGGAGGTGAAGATGTTGGACTTTGGGATGAGAAAGACGGTTTCTATTATGATAAGCTCAATCTTGCTGACGGTCGTAAGGTCCCTTTGAAAATACGTTCTATGGTTGGATTAATTCCTCTTTACGCTATCAGTACAATTGAACAAGAGACTCTGGATTCGCTGCCGGGATTTAAACGCAGAATGGAATGGTTTACGAATAATCGTCATGACCTTGTAAAGCAGTGTTGTATCGGAGAGGGAATAATAAGGGGGAGAAGCAGTCTCTCCATTGTCAGTGAAGTTACGCTTAAAAGAATTCTCCAAAAAATGCTCGATGAAAAGGAATTTTTATCGCCTTATGGAATTCGCTCCGTTTCCAAGTTCCATGAAAACAATCCCTATATTTTGAAAATGGAAGGGTATGAAAGTTTGGTGCGCTATGAACCTGCTGAGTCAAGAACCGCAGTTTTTGGTGGAAACTCTAACTGGCGTGGGCCAGTATGGTTTCCGGTGAATTTTCTCATTATAGAGTCCTTGCAAAAATTTCATTATTTTCTTGGCGATGATTTTAAAGTTGAATGCCCTACGGGTTCAGGAAATTTGATGAATTTATGGGAAGTTGCTGCTGAATTGTCAAAAAGACTCATGAATATCTTCATTAAAGATTCAACCGGTCGCCGCGCTTTTTATGGTGACACCGACAAGTTTCAGATGGATGAGCATTGGAGAGACCTAATACTTTTCAACGAGTATTTTCACGGTGATAATGGTGCAGGTATCGGTGCCAGCCATCAAACTGGCTGGACTGGATTAGTGGCAAAACTCATTCAGCAATGTGGTGAGTACAAAATACAAGACAGGCCACCGGAATTGACTAGCAAAGATGTCGACAAATTAGTTAAGATAATTATGAGGGGGATCTACTAAATGAGCATAAACTTTGGGCGGGATATATGCAGCTACTTAGATACGGCAGAATCAAGGGAATGGCTTGTTACCAATGGAATCGGCGGTTACGCCTCAGGCACAATCGCGGGGTTGCTCACTCGTAAGTATCACGGCTTGCTTGTTGCTGCGCTCAAGCCTCCTTTAGGAAGGCACTTGCTTATCGCAAAACTTGATGAAACCGCCTCTAATATTGGGGGCACGTATTCTCTATATTCAAACCGCTGGGCGAACGGCACGGTTGATCCTCCTGGTTATAGAAACATAGAAAGTTTTCGGCTGGAAGGAACTATTCCCGTATGGAATTTTGCGTGCGGTGACGCGATTCTCGAGAAACACATATGGATGAGACAAGGATCCAATACAACTTATATAAGATACAAATTAAAACGGGCATCATCACCTCTTGATCTAGAAATAAAGGCATTGGTTAATTACAGGGATTACCACAGCACTACACAAGGAAACGACTGGCAAATGAGGGTTGATGAAATTGACAATGGAGTGCGAATAATTCCTTATGCCGACGCTCTTCCATTTTTCCTTTTCACCGACAAGGCCAAAGTTGCAACTGCAAAGGATTGGTATGTCGGCTTCAATCTGTCCCAAGAAGAGTACAGGGGACTTGATCACATTGATGATAACTTTCACGCAGCAACGTTGAGCTTTAGTATCAACCCGGGGGAGTCAATAATTGTAATTTTAAGTACGGAGGGGGATCCAAATTTAAACGGAGAAGAAGAACTTGCGTTACGGCATGCATACGAGCAAGAGTTAACAGAAAAATTTAAAATTAGAAGTGAACAACTCTCAAGTAAGACTCTCACCGGTCTTAACCAATTGGCCCTGGCAGCTGATCAGTTTATCGTGAGCAGACCCCAAGTCCAAAAGGGTGTGGGTAAAAGTATCATAGCGGGCTACCACTGGTTTGGAGACTGGGGGCGAGATACCATGATAAGTCTGCCGGGTTTAACTTTATCGACGGGCCGTCCGGAAATAGCAAGGTCCATACTCGAGACTTTCGCCAAATTTGTAGATAAAGGAATGCTGCCTAACCGTTTCCCTGATGGTGGCGAGGAACCCGAATATAATAATGTTGACGGTACGTTATGGTATTTTCAGGCAATTAATGCATATTATGACGCAACGGGCGACAATGATCTATTAGAATTTATATTCCCAATATTAGAAGAAATAATTGACTGGCACTACAGGGGGACTCGTTACAATATCGGGGTAGATACAAGTGACGGGTTACTATATGCCGGTGAAGAGGGTGTACAGCTTACGTGGATGGACGCAAAAATAAATGATTGGGTAGTAACACCACGAACCGGGAAAGCCATAGAAGTAAATGCTCTATGGTATTCGGCCCTCCGATCCATGGTAAAGTTCGCAAAACTTCTAAAGAAGAAACATAAAAATTACGAGCTTGGCGCCAAGCGCGCACTAAAAGGATTTGCCCGCTTTTGGGATCCGGAGAAGGGATATTGCTATGATGTAATAGACGGGCCGAATGGAAACGATTCTTCTCTACGTCCGAACCAAATAATAGCCGTTTCCTTACCCGAAAGCCCGCTTTCACGAGACCAACAACAAAAAGTAGTGGAGGTCTGTGCAATACACCTTCTTACATCTCACGGGCTTCGTAGTCTTTCCCCTGAGCATCAAGATTACCATGCCCATTACGGCGGAGACCAGCATGAACGAGATAGCGCGTACCATCAGGGAACTGTTTGGGGTTGGTTAATAGGCCCTTTTGCTCTAGCGCACCTGCGTGTATATAACGATCCCGAAGAAGCAAAAGATATTCTGAAGCCAATAATGAATCAATTGCTTTCACATGGCATAGGAACTTTGAGTGAAATCTTTGATGGGAATGCGCCAATGACACCTAGGGGCTGTATTGCACAAGCCTGGACAGTGGCGGAAGTTATACGATCGTGGGTTGAAATCAAAAAAGCAGCTTGATTTAATTCTCGGATTGATTTCAACAAACATTCGATTATGCGGAGTGCTTAAATATATAGCAAATATAGAACTATTGCGTCATCTTATATCAATAGAGCTTAATGGAGAATACAACATGAAGGTGCTATTTGTTGCTACTGAAATGTACCCGCTTGCAAAAGTCGGCGGGCTAGCAGATGTAGTAGGAATACTTCCTAAAAAACTAAAGGAACTGGGATGTGACGTTAGGGTAATAATCCCCTTTCATAAGCAGGTTAAGGTCAACTTATCTATATCAAATTTCATAGTGAAGGATAAGGTTGAGGAGATAACGGTTAATATTGGGGGTCAGGCTTATAAAGGGAAAATTAAAGAAGTTATTATCGGTGGTATTACGGTTTATCTTCTAGTAAATGACGAACTGTTTGATCGCGAATACATATACAGCACTCCCGATGGAGATTACGATGATAATGATGCGAGATTCGGTTTTCTTTCTCTTGGTGCCCTTAAAATTGCCAAGGCCGTCAATTTCAAGCCCGACATTATTCACTGCCATGATTGGCATACTGCTCTATTGCCTATCTTGCTTAAATGGAGGAATGATCTGAATTGCGAGTCTTTTTTTAAAGATTCAAAAGTGGTTTTTACAATTCATAATATTTCTTATCAGGGGTTATTTGAAAAAGAAATTTTAGATAAATTCAATCTTCCACAATCTTTATTTACACATATGGACTTAGAATTTTACGGGAAAGTAAATCTTATGAAAGGAGGAATATTATATTCCAATTTAGTTACAACCGTGAGTCCGACATATGCCCAAGAGTTAAAAACACCTCAATACGGTTGTGGATTAGATGGAGTTTTTAGATCAATTTCGGGGGAATCAGGCAAATTTGCCGGGATTTTAAATGAGATTGATCATGTGGTTTGGAATCCAAAAAATGACAGTTCAATTTATGAGAATTATGGTCCTAATAACAGCGATTCAAAGTCTCAGAACAAATTAGGCCTGCAGCGTGAATTGGGATTGGATTTAAATTTAAACAAGCCCCTCATAGGGATGGTATCAAGACTTACAGAACAAAAGGGGGTAGATCTTGTCGTTGACTCACTTAGACAGATTCTTAATCTGGGATTTCAGGTGATTATTCTAGGATCGGGGGAGGAAAGGTATGAGCGAATGCTTAAACTCGCGAAGCAAGAATATGGGGAAAACTTTTCATTGATATTAAAATCCGACGGCAAAATAGTAAGAAGGGTTTACGCTGGAAGCGATATTTTCCTTATGCCCTCGAGGTTCGAGCCATGCGGTATCGGACAAATGATTGCTTTAAGATACGGAAGCATACCGGTCGCGAGGGGAACTGGTGGACTCCTGGATACAATTAGGAATTATAGAGTTTACAAAAATAATGGTAACGGTTTTTTGTTCAATGAATTTTCAAAATTAAGTCTTCTGGGAGCTCTTATAAGAGCTATGTCAGTTTATCAGAATCAAATTGAGTGGCAAAAACTCGTTAGAAAAGCCATGGCGAAGCAATTCTTCTGGACGAAGTCGAGTAAGATTTATTTTGAGCACTATAGGAAATTACAAAAAAGTAAGAGGTGATTGCCCAAATGAATATTGAAAAACTTTACTTTAAAAATAGAGACGGCATGAATCTCTCGGCTCAACTTGATCTGCCAAGAGAAGAGAAGCCCGAAGCATATGCTCTCTTTGCTAATTGCTTTACGTGTGCAAAAAATCTAAAGGCAATAACTTATATAAGCCGTTCGCTTGTGGCTGAAGGCATTGCGGTCTTACGTTTTGACTTTACAGGCCTTGGTAACAGCGAAGGGGATTTCGCTGATACTAATATTTCTTCAAACGTTGAAGACTTTATCCATGCTTCTGAATTTCTGGAAAGCTATTATGAAGCACCTAAGATATTAATTGGACATTCTTTAGGTGGAACGATTGCTCTAATGGCTGCCGAGTACATCACAAGTTCAAGAGCTGTAGCAATAATAAATACTCCAAGTGAGCCGGCACATCTATTACTTCATTTTAAAGGCAAAAGAAAGGAGATCGAAGAGAAAGGCGAAGCAGAAATTTCCATAGCCGGAAGAACTTTCAGGATAAAAAAACAACTTGTTGATAATCTTGAACAAAGCTTAATACAAGTGAAAATTAGAAATTTAAGAAAGGCTCTTCTTATATTGCATTCTCCAGTAGATAGAGTTGTAGGGGTTGATAACGCTACTAATATATTTGAAATGGCTAAACACCCAAAGAGCTTTGTCTCCCTTGATAGAGCTGATCATTTATTGTCTAATAAAAGTTATTCGCTTTATGTAGGTGGTCTTATTGCAACATGGGCTAAGAAGTATATCAATTAAAAAATCAGCATGGCAGAATTCAAGGAACAATAGCATTATATCTATTCAGCGTCGTATTAAACTTTAATGATAAGAAATACTTTGTAATGTTTTCAAAAAAAATAGTTTTATAAAATTAATTTGAAACTTTTTCCCGTCTCCGACTATCTATATAAATGTAATCCATCCTCTCATAAGGAGCTCACTATTTAGGTATAAGCAAAGTGGGCTCCTTTTTTGCTTCTTATTTTCGAAGTTAACAGTTAGATAGGAAAATTAAATTTGAGTAAAAAGTTCGCACAAAAAACCGTCAGTAATCAAGGGGGAAAATATAAATGTACAAGTTGGAAGGAAAATTTGTCCTAAATAGAAAATAAAGGTTTTAATGGCCAGCCAGTTAATTCTAAACCTTATGAACATTATGGTTCGTCACTATAGCGAGAAAGTTAAAAGAGGGATATCAATCATGCATAATTTTGAAATAAAAATTTATGATAGAAATTCAGCAAATACCAGTAATGTTGAGAAATTCATGGATTATTGTAAGTATTCACTACCAAAGAAGAAAGGACTAATATTTCATGTCACACCAGACGGTGCAATGATTCAATCGAAAAAACAAATGCTTTTTCAAATCTTGAATGAGATAGACAAACTCTCTATTTCTGTAAAGGCTATAAGAAGACTAAATAAAGGTTTAAATTTGTGATTCAAACCTAGGATCATATAAGATTCCGGAGTTTCTAATCGAAAAGGAAAAAGATACAAATATATTCCTTCCTATTGATTTATGACTATAAATATAGGAGCTACAACAAGAGCTATACCTCTTGCTCTTATTACAAACTTCATCTATAGAAAATTATCGAAAAATAGAATTAAAATTCGCGGAGATTTCACCCCCATTATTCATAGATGAATTGTGCTAGATTGAAACTCTTAGACTGCTTCCACAACTCGGAGCTTTCTTTCTTGATAAAATTTCTTCGTAAACATATTAGAGTTAGCTCTGGCTTGGAAGAGATCTTCAGGAAAGTCTACATCCATCCAAAATAGATCTTCGATGTCAATGGCATTCACTTTGTACCCTTTGCTTATTAGCCCTTGAACTGCACAAATATACCACTTTTCCGTAGCTCTCTCTGTCCTTATCTCTTCCTCGAGAGCTCTCTTTAATAGTACAACTCCCATGTTTCTAAACACCCTAATCCCAACCGATTCACCAGATATTTTCTCTGTCAAAGATTTGCCTATTTCACTTACACTTTTGTTGTAGATTTTCATTTTCATATCTTCATCATAATATTTATCTTTAATTTGAATCGGCAAACTAATATTATGTTCTCTGGTATCCAGAATCTTTTCTAGTAGATCAAATTCAAAAACATCGTCCCCATTCATTACAACTAAATCTTGATCCATCTCACTTCTTGCAATCCATAAAGAGACTAGGCTATTGGTTTCTTTGAAAAACGGGTTATAGATCGTCTTTATTTGCATCCCTAGTCCATTGTAATTCCTGAGAAATTGCTCAATTTTATTAGACTTATACCCTGTTACTATTACTACATCATCAATTCCATACTTTCTGATGTTGTTCAGCTGATTCTCTAATATTGTAACTCCGCCCAGATCAAGTAGGCACTTTGGTACTTCATTTGTATAAGGACTTAGCCTTGTTCCATTTCCTGCTGCTAAAATTATTGCTTTCATTGTTTTCCTCCCTTATCTTGAAAATTTAAATCTTTAACATTGGTTGAACCTCTTAGTCGGCTCTATAACTGTTTTCCCCGATATCAAAAAGATCATTTGGATTTAAAGGTATATTTAGTATTTTCAGATTCATGTATATAAGTCCTTTTATGTATTTTACTCCTTCGGGATCAATATAAGTTACAGAACCCAAATCTATGACTAATCTCTTCCCGCTAGCAATAACAGTTAAGCATTCTGTCCTGATAGAATGAATAGATGAGTCGGTGATTTCTCCTTTTAGCTTAAGTTCAGTAGAACCGTCACTTCGATTATTGTGATTAATTTTTAACATCTCAAATCAACCTCCAGTAACTTTTTCACAGTTACTATTACAGATAGGTAATGCGCTGAAAAGGTTACAAATTTAATCATTGAGAGAATTACCGAGGAGAAATACGGCAGAAAATATCAGGGGCTAAAGAATTATCAATACAAAAATAACAGGATAATGAAAAAGAATATCTTCTTGAATGTGTAAGAAATAATTATTCTTTTTTTAATGCTTGGGAAGAATTTGATAGGAAGATTTGTCTTATTATTAATAAAGCTCATATCGTGCAGATTAAAGGGGGTTCTACACATTGATCAGAGGCGCTTTGGCAAATCCTTATGCAGTTGTTGTATTGGCTCTATCAATCCTAATCATTGGACTTACTGTTTTATCTCGCATTCCAATAGATATTCTCCCAATTTTTAAAACACCGGCTGTCCAGATTGTGACATTTTATCCGGGCATGCCTGCGGAGATTGTTGAAAAGGATATAACTACTCGTTTAGAGCGTTGGACAGGACAGTCAGTTGGGATAGCACGGCAGGAGTCGAAGTCGATGACAGGGGTCAGTATTGTAAAGGATTTCTTCTCACCTGGTATAGATTTAAGCACTGCTATGTCTCAAGTTTCCTCCTATGCTATGTCGGATCTGTATTATCTTCCACCTGGAACCATACCACCTATGGTTATGCCCTTTGACCCAACCGCTACGATCCCCTTATCGCTCATTACTGTTAGCTCTCCCGAATATGATGAGACGGAACTATATGACATTGCTTACTTTGACTTGCGAAACCGCCTTCAAGGAATATCCGGTGTAATAGCTCCCGCTGTTTATGGCGGCAAACTGAGACGTATTTTAGCTTACGTCGATAAAGATAAGTTGCAGGCAAGAAACCTCTCGCCAATGGATGTAGTAAAAACACTCAAAGCATACAACGTATTTATACCGACTGGAAATGCCAAGATAGGAGATCTGGATTATCAGATAAATGCGAACGGAATGGTTCCAGAAGTCGATCAGTTGAACGATTTTCCGGTCAAGATTGAAAATGGTGCAGCAGTTTTTTTAAAAGATGTAGGTAAAGTTGAGGATACTCACCAAATACAATCAAATATAGTTCGTATTAACGGCAAGAGGCAAGTTTATATACCAATTTATCGTCAGCCCGGTTCGAACACAATTCAGGTTGTAGAGGGAGTAAAAAATGCCCTTTCTACGATGCTGGAACGTCTACCCAAAGGAGTTAACTTGGATGTCGTAATGGATCAGTCTGTTTATGTAAGAAATGCAATTAGCAGCCTCATTCAAGAAGGAATCTTAGGTGCCGTACTAGCCTCAATCATGATACTTGTATTTCTGGGCAGCGTGCGTTCGATGTTTATTGTTTTATTGAATCTCCCATTAGCAATTCTAGCATCATTAATAGGTCTTTATTTTACTGGTAAGAGTGTGAATGCCATGACATTGGGTGGATTAGCGCTTGCAGTGGGACTCTTAATTGATCAGTCAATAGTCGTTATTGAAAATATTTCTCGCCATATCGAATTAGGGAAATCACCTAAGGAAGCTGCATTGGTGGGAGCTACTGAAATAGCTAAACCTCTATTTATAATCACACTTACAATAATTGTAGTTTTCTTCCCCATAGTATTTATAACAGGCATCGGGAAGTTTCTATTCACTCCACTTGGACTTAGTGTAGCTTTTGCTATCGGCTCGTCATATATTCTGGCAATAGTACTGGTCCCTGTATGCAGTGCTAAATTTCTAAAGCAGGTTGAGAATAATGAGACAAACTCTTCCTTTTTTACTTTCTTTGAAAAGAGATACAGTGCGTTACGTTATTGGTATAGAAACTTTCTGATCAGGCTTATGGGGCGGAAGAAGAGAGTGCTGTTAATTACATTTGTGTTCTTCATTGGATCGTTGGCTCTTTATCCGTTTATAGGCCAGGAGCTGTTTCCTCAAATAGATTCAGGTCAGCTTATGATTAAGATCAGAGCTCAATCAGGTACTAGGGTTGAGAAAACAGAAATGCTTGTAAAACAGATTGAAGATATTATTCGGCAGGAAATCCCAACTCCGGACCTTAACATGATAATTTCCAACATCGGTGTGTTGCTCGACTGGCCGGCAGCTTATACACCCAATTCAGGTCCCCAAGACGCTTTCATCAATATACAACTTTCAGAGAATCACAAAAAAACATCTCAGGAGTATGCCGAAATTTTAAGAAAAGAGCTTAGAGGAAGCTTTCCTGGGGTTGAATTTACATTTGATACAGGAGGGATTGTAACTGCTGCGCTTAATTTTGGACTGCCGTCTCCTATAAATATTCAAGTTGAAGGAAATGATTTAAACATTGCATATGGTGTTGCCCAAGAAATTAAGAATGTTGTTGAAAGTGTCTCCGGTACAGAAGATGTACGTATTCAACAGAGGCTCGATTATCCGCAGATTGAAGTTAACGTCGATAGAGTAAAGGCCGCTTATCTCGGACTTACGCAGGAGGATATTGTAAAAAATGTAGTTACAACACTTAACTCAAGCATTAATTTTGATCCAGCATTTTGGATAGATCATAAAAATGGAAACCACTACTTTCTAGGAGCTCAATATCAGGAAGAAGATATCAAGTCCATGGAGACCCTTGAAAATATTCCAATGACAAGCCCTAATAATATTAACGGTAGTGGCAAACCCGTGCTACTAAAAAATGTTGCCAGTTTTGAACGTACGACAGCCCCCTCTGAAGTAAACCATTTGGATATAAGTCGTGTCATAGATGTCTATTCTAACGTTTCGGGACGGGATATAGGATCGGTAGCTTCAGATATTGAAAAGGGAATAAAGAAAATTGATGTCCCACCCGGATATTTCGTACATATGAGAGGTGAAGTGCAGAGCATGAGGGAGTCATTTACAAGTATGGGATTCGGTCTTATGCTCGCCATTGTTCTCGTATATCTGGTTATGGTTCTTCAGTTCCGTTCATTCCTAGATCCTTTAATCGTGATGTTTGCCATCCCGTTAGGTCTTATAGGTGTGATACTTATGTTATTTCTTACCGGGACAAACCTTAATATACAGTCCTTCATGGGAATTATTATGATGGTCGGTATCGTAGTATCATTCAGCATACTCCTGGTGGATTTTGCTAATCGATTGTGGGCAGAGGGAGCAAGCCTGGAAGAGGCTATTATAAATGCTTCTGAAGTCAGACTTCGCCCGATATTAATGACATCTATAGCTGCCATTTTAGGCCTAACGCCTATGGCATTGGCGGGAGGAGCGAATATTCCTCTTGCTCGTGCAGTAATCGGAGGAGTAATTTCCTCTACAATTCTTGCGCTTGTAATTGTTCCGATTTTGTACACTTTGCTAAAGAAAAGCAAAGGTGAAGCACATGGTTAAGTCCAGAACAAATTTCAAAAGTCACTGGATTGTAACGATACTGAACTATAATCAATTTAAAGGATGAATTCTAAATTATGCAATTTCTGTAAAGGAGCTGGACATGAAAAATAAGAAAATACGCGTGATTGCTGTATTCAGCTTAATAACATTTATAGCAGTGATGGTTATTATAGTAATTCAGAAATCCTCGCATACTGAAGAAGTAGACGATCCAGTTACGAAAGCAGATGAAAATTCAATTACCCGCGTGGAAGTTATAAAGCCGGTACTAGAGGATTTGGTACAGAGCATTACCCTTCCTGCGTCAATAGAACCTCTGTATAAAGCTACATTATACGCGAAAGCGGCGGGTTATCTTGAGTCGATTAATGTCGATATTGGAGATTGGGTCAAAGAGGGTGATATCCTCGCGGAGTTGGATATTCCCGAGATGGTGCAGGAGTACGAGCAGTTAAAGGCCAAGCTTAAAGAGGCCGAAACAAGCTATAGAAGCGCAAAAGCGAATTACGAACTACAAAAACTTACTTACGAGAGAATGAACAATATATGGGACTCCGAACCTGGCGCAATAGCCAGACAGGATGTCGATATTTCTGAGGCAAAGCATAATTTCGCAAAGGAACAAATGGCTCATGAGAAAGCAAGTATAGATAACGCAAAAGCTGACCTTGAAAGAATCAAAGCCCTACTCGAATACGGAAAAATTAAAGCGCCTTTTGATGGAGTGATCACAAAACGATTTGTAGACCCGGGTGCACTTGTACAGGACGCTACATCTGATACCGATGTTTCACCCGTTGTGGAAATAATGCACACGGATTCTGTGTTTGTCTTTACCGATGTACCGGAGCCTGACATCCCTCTTCTGGATAAAGGAGATAAAGCTACTTTTACCATAGAGACATTACCCGGCAAGGAGTTCCTAGGAGTAGTCACTCGTTATGCGGAATCACTGGACCCTTCAACACGTACGATGAAAACCGTAATCTTTATTCAAAACCCTGAACATGTATTGCTCCCGGGAATGTACGTCAATATAAAACTGGAACTTGCAGTCCATAAGAACGCTATAACTGTTCCAGCTGTAGCTCTGCTTGTCGAGAAGGAAAAGAACTATGTCTATGTAGTGAAAAACGACAAAGCAAATAAAAGAGAAGTGGTTACAGGACTCGACGATGGTATACATGTGGAAGTCCTCAATGGGCTTGTTGGGGATGAAAATATAATAATTAGTGGACATAACGGAATATCTGATGGAGAGGTTGTAAAGATATCACTAAAATCTAAAGGAGAGTAATATATGAGTCGTTATACAGTATTTATAATTTATATGGCCCTTGCTTTACTTTCTCATAATGTCAATTCCATGGCTGAAATACTCAGTAAAGATAAAGGAATAAAAAATCAGGAACCAATTAGTGAGGAAATAGAAGAATGGGCAAATATTTCTATTACATTGGAATCATTGGATATTAGATTGTTGGGAGCGGACAAGCTACCAATCGATCTCTCATCTGCTCTTAGTCTCGCCATTGCAAGTAATCTAGATATTGCAGAAGCAAAGGCTGAAGTTTTAGAAGCTAAAGGAAATATGAAAGCGGCTGTTGGTCAACTGTTACCATTTATTTATTTCTTCTTCGGATACGGCCACACTGAGGGGAGAGTACAGGGCTCGTTCGGAGAACTTAAGAATGTAGATTTTGACACTGTAAATCCCGGAATGACTGTGGGTTATAATATAAATCCGGGAAAGACGTTCTTCAATAATCTTGCATCTCGACGGATAGTTGATTCTACAATGGCGAAAAAATCAGTTATTACACAGGATACTCTTCTTAAAGTGTTTGAACAATTTTACAACCTAATAGAGGCGCAAGCCAAAATCAAGGTCTCTGAGGAGTCGGTTGCAAATTCAAACTCTCTACTTCGAATTGCTGAAGCACTTCAAAAAGAGGGACTGGGACCCGGAGCGGATGTTGTAAGAGCAAGGGCAAAGCTTGAGGAAGATAAACAAGTGTTGATAGGGTCTCAAAATGAATTTAGACAAGCTTCTGCAGATCTGGCTTTTACTCTGAAGCTTAACCCATCGATCACACTATTTCCGAAAGACAAGATATTAACACTCATCACAATTGTAGATCCTCAGATTAATTTAAGTGATCTTATGAAAAAGGCAATTTCCCAGCATCCCGGTATTCACCAAGCAAGTGAAATTGTAAAAGCAGCGGATGCTGAAAGTTCCGCAGTCTGGTTAGACAATTTGGGGCCTGATCTTATATTACAGGCTGAATTGGGTGGGATAGGAGATGAATTTGATAATATACAACATAGTGAGAACTATCAAGCACTTATAGGATTTACTGTATCGGCTTCATCATATGGAGATATTAAAGCTGCACGTGCACGGTCGCAGAGAGCAATGATATTGGAAGAAAAAGAGGGGGAAAGAATTAAAACAACAGTGGTAAAGTCCTATGATGATGTTATATCAGCGAAAGAAAAGATAACTCCCGCTAAAACAGAAGTAAAATCGGCTGAAGATTCTTTAAGATTAAGCCAAGTTCGATTTAAAAGAGGAATCGGTCTTGCTATTGAAGTAATTCAAGCGGGAAATGCTCTCTCGGAAGCACGTTTGAATTATATTAGAGCAATAGTAGATTACAACAAAGCACAAGCACGGTTGGCTAATTCTATTGGAGATATTTCCTTAGATAATATAAATAGTAGCATATAATTTATATGTAATATTAAATAGAAGATCGAAACACAAATAAAATGAAAAGCAATTCAAGTCGAGCAGGCAATCTTATTAAGAACGTTAAGGATATCAGGATCGATTCACCATCAATTGATACTATTCTCATGGAGCATCTGGATACGTTGTATACCACTGCTTATAGACTTGTAAAGAACAAGGAAACAGCTGAGGACTTAGTTCAGGATACGTGCCTGAAAGCTGTTAAGTACTTTGATAAACTGCGATCTAAAGAAAAGTCAAAACAATGGTTATTTAAGATCCTCATGAACACATTTATAAATAAATACCGAAAAAAAATTAAAGAACCGCCGATTCTGGAGCTCGATTTAAGCGAATCAATCCAGGCATACGCCAGCAGGAATTCCGAACACACACTCGATCCCGAAAAGTTATTACTTGAACGTAATTTCAATAATAGGATAAAGGAGGCTTTGGATAAACTACATGTGGATATGAGGTCCGTAGTATTACTTTCAGACGTAGAAGGATTCACGTATCAGGAAATGTCTGAGATATTAAATTGCCCTGCAGGCACTATAGCTTCACGTCTCTTCAGAGCAAGGAGCTTTTTACGGGAATCTTTATTGAAATACACAGATAAGAGTGGATCAATTTGATCGGGGAGGGGTAATAATGGAATGTAATAAAGTAAGAGAAATTCTTTATTTAGCTCCTGGGCAAGGGCCATATTCGGCTGAATTGATTGGGGCTAGGGAACATTTGAAAGACTGCTCAAGCTGTGCAGAATTTTTTAAAGAAGAAGAGATACTGAAGAATCTGATTTATGAAAAGGCACCCAGAAACAAAGCTCCACAAAGTCTTAGACAATTTGTGCTCAAAACTACAGAGGGAATGGATAGCATATCAAAAGCAACAGGAGGAGTTTTGAGTTACGTTGGGCTTACGGAAGTAATCCCTAAACTATCATTTGCATTGTTGTTTCTAATATTAATAACGACATCGCTGGTTTTATACAATGTTTCATTTGAAAATCAAAGTGCTTCGCTGGCTTCCCGTCTCGTTGAAGATCATATTAAAAATATACCCGGGGATGTTCAAATCTTATCCTCAGACCCTGTAATTGTAGAACAGTGGTTTCGGGGTAAGTTAGACTTCGTAGTTAATGTGCCTAAGCTTCGAGATACCAGGTTCATAGGGGGGAGATTATGTCAGATTGAAGGTAAACGTTTAGCCCTGCTATTCTACGAAAAGGACGGGCGATCTTTATCCGTATTCGTTATGGACGGATCAATTCCTTCTTTAAACTGGAAAGATAAAAACGTTATCGAGAATGAAGAAGCATTCAGCAAAATTACGAATGAAAAGGGGTGTAATATAATCTTCTGGAGAGAGAAAGGCATTGTTTTTGCACTGGTCTCTGACATCGAAAGGCGGGAGCTTCTGGAAATTGTATCGGGTAAAACTATTAAAAAAACACGAAATTAACACCGTGACCTTCTCCCAGAAACCCGGACCAGTAAAAAGTTGAGAAATCCGGCAAAATAACCCTCGAAATGACGGACTGAGACTGCGGCTCGGAATAGCTAATACGGGATCCCCGATTACTGCATTCGGGAATCCATGTTTGTAATAATATTAAAGTGAACTCGCTAAACATCCACCCGTTTTATAGTAAAATATTCGGCTCTGGATAACATGACGCCGGAGGAGTATGCGAAAAAGCACTTAAAGATCTCTAATTTATATAGTACAGCCTTTAGTGGAGCTCACTTTGGCTTTGATGCAATGTAACCTTTTCGTAATTATCTTATCTATATCTTACAAATCCAATTTAATGAGGTGTAACTTATGTCCAAATGCGTATCTAGCATTAAGATTGCGGGATCTATGGCTATTATGTTCGTCCTGCTAGTATCAGTTTTTTCTCATAACGTGTTGGCCGCTACAGAAGTTGTCAGGCCGGTCGAAGTGACTTCCAGCCTATCGTTTGACCAAACCGTAGATAAAGTTAGAACTCTGGTAGCAAAAAACGGAATGATGGTTATGGGTGAAATCGACCAGGGGAAGATGCTCTCTATGACGGGGCTGAAACTAAAGGGCATTTCTCTTATAGTAGGGAATCCCACTGTCGGTAAGAAGATCTTTAGCTCGGAACCCGCTGCCGGTTTGGCAATACCAATACGTCTTTACATCTTTGAAGACAGTGATCATAGGGTGGTTATAAGTTATTATAAACCCTCTGAGCTCTTATCTCAGTATCACGACAATGAGATTGATATGGTTGGGACGATGCTGGATCAAAAACTTGAAAAGTTAACATCCATGTCTTCGAAATGAACACAAAGAGAATAACAACTCTTGAGTTAATGCTTACCGCGGTCGTGCTTATAGTGGCCGCGGTAGGCCCCACTATATTTCCAGCGGCTCAGGCCGGCTATGCAAAAATGTCAGCTTTGGCCGGGTACTTTCTTCTACCGTCGGTGGGAATACTTTTTATTGCACTACTTGCTGGAAAGGCATTAGGGGAGGCTGGTTTTGTAAACAGAGTAATTGCTGGACTAGTGTCTGGCATATTGGCAACCATAGCTCTGGAAGTAGTACGTGAGTTCGGATTCCAAATGGGCTGGATGCCTGGAAGTCTTCCAAAACTTCTTGGGGTTCTTATCACCGATAGATTCCTGGAAGGCCCTTCACTTTATTCTAATTTGGCAGGTTGGGCTTATCATTTCTGGAATGGTGCATGTTTTGGAATGGTTTATGCAGTAATTTTTGGTAAGACCCGATGGTGGTACGCGACCATTTATGGAGTCTTTATCGGGATAGTTTTCATGGTAAGTCCTTCTGTAACAGCTTTGGGAATTGGATATTTCGGTTTGCAATTTGGTTGGGGCTTCCCGATAACTGTAACCATTGCTCATATAGCATTTGGTACAGCCTTGGGGCTCATGCTGAATAAAGGGTTTAACTTCAAAGGATCAAGTTTATTTGACAGATTGATAAACAATACTTCGAATATACCTGCTGAAAATAAGTCCATTAGAGAAAATGGTACATAAAAATGAAGCTAAGCGCGTTCTCATTCTCGGGGCAGGTTTTGCGGGTCTGTATGCTGCCCGTGAGCTTGAAAAGATTTTTGCCGGAGATAAAAGTGTGGAAATTACCCTGGTTAACCGAGACAATTTCTTTCTCTTTACTCCGATGCTCTCCGAAGTCCCGTCAAGCGGGATTGAGGCCAAACACGTAATCAGTCCTATAAGAGCGTTTTTAAAAAAGGTTTCGTTTAAACAGGCTGAGATTCATTCGATAAATTTCGCAGAACGAATAGTGACTTGTTCACATTGTCCTAAATGTGAAATTTATTATCTTGAGTATGATTATTTAGTCATGGCTCTTGGATCAATAACAAACTTTTATGGACTCCCGGGAGTAAGTCAAAATTCATTTCCTATGAAAACTCTCTCGGATGCTATGGCGCTTAGAAATCATGTCATAGATAGGTTCGAGCATGCGGACATGGAAGAACACATTGAAACCAGGCGACGCCTTTTAACGTTCGTCGTAGTCGGAGGAGGGTTTGCGGGAGTCGAGGTTGCTGCCGAGCTCAATGAGTTTATACATGTCAGCCGGAAACTCTACCGCAATGTCGACCGGGAAGACGTAAAGGTTGTCCTTGTTGTGGCCGGATCCAGGATTATGCCGGAGATAAGCGAGAATCTTGCCGATTATGCTTATAACAAGCTTCTTAAACACAGAATTGAATTTCATTTCCAGACAAAGCTAATTCGGGCTAGTTCCAATAATATTGAACTGGATAATGGTAACAACTTCTCTATTTCTACTGAAACATTGATATGGACAGCAGGTGTTTCTCCAGACCCAATTATACAGTCGCTTCCATGTGAAAAAGATAAGAAAGGGAGAATAATAACAAATGAGTATCTGGAAGTACCCGGTGTGTCCAACATTTGGGCTTTGGGAGACTGTGCCCACATCCCCGATCCGTCAACGGGTGATTCGTACCCACCCACAGCGCAGTATGCGATACGGGAAGGCAGGCTTGCCGCCCGGAACATTGCCGCTGTGATACAGGATAGATACAAGGACAGGAAGTGTTTTGAATATTCCCCCGCAGGAATATTGGTGCCGCTCGGGAATATGACCGCAGTAGCGAAAATAAAGGGTTTCAGGTTCTCGGGGTTTTTTGCCTGGTGGCTCTGGAGGACAATATATCTCTCCAAGCTTCCTGGATTGGATAGAAAAATTAGAGTTGCAATTGACTGGACTTTAAACCTATTCTTTACCAGGGATATTGTCAAACTGAACGTTTTTATCAAGCCCGCTTCAGAAAAACGATCCTTAAATCCGGAAAACTGTGATAAAAAGAATCACTGAGTTGTACAAACCATCAAATAAGTACAAAATTAGATTCCATCATTGCGGTGATATGGTGACATTAAATGTATATGCAGGTGAAGAGAAAAAACCATGACGAATAAAACAGGCAGCATCTGTTGCAGGAGTTCACTATATTATGACTTCTATTGGTAGTAAATAATTTTATATTGTCATTTAGTATCTAAAGCTGTGTTTTATAAAATTTAATGTTATTAATCAAGTGTTGTATTTGAACTGATCACTGCTTTGAGAAAAAGTTAATCGGTCCCGTTTTTTCAATTGTGGGGTGTCCCGGACAGTTTTGAAACAATATCAGATTTAGGGACTCTTTTATTGTATTGAGACGTAGATTCTTATGTAATTTCAATCACGGAAATATCTTACTATAGAACGAAAAGTAGCGATTAAACAAATGATTAGTGACATTTAAAATCTAGCATCTATAAGTTGCTTTTTCATTAATATAATTAAGATCAGCATTGCGGATTTTAAAAAAAATTATGCAAACAGACTCATGCTAATGCTTTTACGAAGGCATAAGTTGCAATTCTTTGCTAAAGCCGTAACCGGGAGATTGCTGTGTCTATTGTTCCCCTGGCGGTAAAAAATATCCTATGAATTTAGATACAAATGCTATGGAATGGTAATTAAAGTTCTTGAGAGAACTCTAAATTCATAAAGCCAGAAACTGGAAGAACATGTAAAATTTGATTTTCTTAAAGCCAGTTTATGAGCTTCACATAAAATTTAATAATCTTTTGAAGCCATTGTGAAGATTCGAATTTTCTTCGAAAGGCAAGGTCCGATGTCTGTCTGTTTCCAAGCGCTAGAGTCGGATAGACGTGAATTGTGGAAGAAATATCCTTGACAGTCAACTTCTTTCTAATCGCTAATGAAAGCTCAGCAATCAATTCTCCAGCGTTAGGACCAATCAGGTGTGACCCGATTATCTTTCCTCTCCAGCCAGTTGTAATAATTTTTACAAAGCCCACTCCTTCTACTTCGGTCAGCGCTCTATCAACATCAGCATATTCGTGTTTATAAACGCTATAATTAATTCCGCTTTCCCTTGCTTGAGCCTCAGTGATTCCTACATGGGCAACTTCTGGGTCTGTAAACGTAGTCCAGGGAACGATGGAGTAGTCCACCTTGGCATTTAGCTTCAGAAGAGCGTTTCTAATAACGATACCAGCCTGATATTCGGCCATATGTGTAAAAAGATAAGGTCCTACAACATCTCCGCATGCCCAGATGTTTTTTGCAGTTGTTTTTAACCCACTATCCACGACTATCCCTTGAGAATTGTAATCGATACCCGCAGCTTCTAGGTTCAACTCTTCAATATTTGGTGAACGTCCAACAGCAATGAGAATCTCATCTGCCTCTATTAGTACATCCTTTCCATTTTTTTCTGCCAGAACTATCTTTTTGCCATTTTGGGCATTTATTTGTTTTACTCTCGTTCCTGTGAAAAATGTTATGCCCTTCTGTGATAAAAGCTGTTGTAATAATTTCGAAATATCTTCATCTTCAATGGGAAGAATGCGGTCTGACATTTCTATTACCGAAACATCGCAGCCGAATCTTGCAAATGCCTGACTCATTTCCATTCCTATAGGACCAGCGCCTATTACTACCAATGTCTTCGGTAGTTTCTTTAGATGAAATACATCCACATGTGTGATAAAGCCCGTTTCCTTAAGCCCTTCAATTGGAGGAATCAGAGATTTTGACCCTGTGGATATAATGAATTTTTTACTCTTTATTTTCTTTCCATCTATTTCTACTTCTCTTGAAGATATAAATCTTGGCTTACCGAAAATTACATCCACCCCCATTTTTCTGAATCTTTCAGGATCATCATGTTCTTCTATTTTATGTATTACATCCCAAACATGGCTAATCACTTTTTCAAATTCAAAAGAGAGGGGAGTTTCATTTAGTCCGAATTCTTCAGCACGCTTGATAAGTGAAGCTACTTTTGCAGAGTGTAAAAGGGTCTTACTTGGCACGCATCCGTAATATAGACAGTCACCGCCAAGCTTCTCTTTCTCGATCAAAGCAACCTTAAGTCCAAGTTTTATAGAGCCTGTAGCGACCGTAAGCCCAGCTGCCCCACCCCCAATAACAACAATATCGTATGAATCTATCATAGTCTCTCCAATTTAATTGGTTTATTATATTCAGATCTTTAGTTAAAAACGAGATTGAAATCAATTTTATCGAAGCGAGTTTAGTTTCAATTCTTTTTTATATGTATTAATCCTATAATATATATACAATAGAAGTTGTTCTATTCATAATGCTTCATTAAACTACCAACACCATGATTAGTATAGTAATTCCAACATATAATGAATCAGCAATTATAGGTAACACACTTACAAAACTTAGTGAAATCACAACATCACAAGATGAAATTATAGTTGTTGACGGCTCGAGCGAGGACAATACAAGAGAGATTGTGAGAGAATTTTCCAATGTAATACTAATTATTTCTCCCACGGGCCGGGCATCTCAGATGAACGCAGGAGCCCGGATAGCAAAAAGGAAATGTATACTTTTTCTACATGCCGATGTGCAAATAGATGAAATGTGCTTGACCATGCTAAAGAATCAAATCTGCGGAAACGGAGTTAAATGGGGATGGTTCGCGTTCACACTCAATTCTCCGAAATTTATTTATAGAGTGATAGAAAAGGGAGCGAATCTCAGAAATAGGCTCACGGGTATTCCCCTTGGCGATCACTGCATATTTGCTATGAGAGATATATTTGACCTAGCAGGAGGGTTTCCCGATATTCCAATCATGGAAGATTTAGAATTCGTGAAAAAATTGAACATTGTTACGAACGGAATTGAGATCAAATCGCAGGTTAAAATAAGTGTCCGCCGTTTTGAGCATTCCGGAATTATTAGAACTTTATCCACCATGTGGGTTATTAAAATTCTTTATTATTGTGGAGTATCTCCTGAAAGACTTGCAAAATATTACAGAAAGATTAGATAGGTAATTTTATCTCTCAGATTTTTTCAAACAAACAATCAAGAACCCAAGAAACGCTTTGAAGTATCTCCTTCCGATCTACTCACAACAAATTGCCAACGCGTTATTTTTAATCAGGGGAAATATATGGTTTCTTTGACCTTCTCCCTGAGAACTGGACCAGTTAAAAGTAGAGAAGGTCAACCAATAGAGCACACAGAAGAAAGGGGGCCGAAAGGCCCCTTTCTTTTTGTCAAAGAATAGGCAGAATCACATGAAATTATTAGTCCTTATATGAACTATATGTAACTACATGCACGAGATAATTAACCCCTAAATTCAGTAACTTAAGCCAATTTTCAATAAAATCAACAACTTACAATTTTAGCCTGAAAAGGATTGAAAATCCTCGTGTCGGCAGTTCGATTCTGTCTCCGGGCATTCTATCCCCTAACTACTCTAATATACTAATATTTTTGTTTTGCTAATGGACATTGTAACTAGGATGTTATATAATTCATTAAGCATGACTAAGCCTGATCTCTATAAAAAACAGTTTGAAGATCGAGAGGCATACACTCAGAAGATCATCCAATCAACTGCTAGATATAAGATAATTGTTGCAGGACCGGGTACTGGAAAGAGTTATACATTCAAAAAATTACTTGAATCTAAAGACAATGATAACCTTGCCTTAACTTTCATTAATAACTTGGCCACAGATTTACAAAACGAACTCGGAGATTTTGCCAAATCTTATACTTTTCATGGATATTGCAAAAAACTTCTTCATAGAATTTCAGTTGAAGGAATAGATACAAACTTCCAGTATTTCCCTAAACTCCCGCTTTTAGTGATTTCAGATTCACAATATCTTGAAACAAATCTAGATGAATTTGATGAGGCCTTTAATAATCTTTTGGATGACGAAAGGATAAGCTTTTTTATAGAGCGTGGAGATTATTATAATTCAGTAGGTCATTATGATGCTGTTTATAGAGTTCTAAGATATTTTCAACACGAATATGTGACAGTCCCTTCTTTTAGTCAGGTAGTTGTAGACGAATATCAAGACTTTAATTCTCTAGAAGTCGCATTTATTGATGAAATAGCAGAATCAAGTCCAGTATTAATTGCAGGAGATGATGATCAAGCGGTATATGCTTTTAGACATGCTTCTCCGAAGTATGTTCGAGAAAAAGCAATACATCAGGATTTCGTTAAGTTTGACTTGCCGTATTGTAGTCGATGTCCCCAAGTTATAGTTGATGCAGTGTGCGATATTACGACTAAAGCACAGTCAATAAATAAATTGCAAGATAGAATTGACAAACCATATATATGTTTTTTGCCTGATAAAGAAACTGATAGTACCAATAATCCAAAGATTATCCATGCAAGATGTTCGGTACAAACGCTACGGGCCCCTTATATCTCAAAATTCATTGAAAAAGAAATTAAAGAGATACCACAAGAGGAAATCGATCATGCCAGAAAAAAGGGCTATCCCTGTGTTCTGATTCTTGGACCAAAACACTATGCGAAACAAATTAATAATTACTTAAAGAAAAGTTTTAAAAACATTGATTATAAGGAAAACCAGAAAAATGAGATTGATATTGTTGATGGTTACAAATTATTAATTAACAACAAAGAGTCAAATTTGGGTTGGAGAATAATTTTAAAATGCACTGATTACCCAATGATAGAAGAAGCTATACAAGAAACTCACAAATCGAATGCACCTCTATTTAATATTATTGAGGAGACATTTAGGAATGATCACCTAGGTATTGTCTCTGCTTTAGAAATAATAAAAGCGGGTAACGAAGTCTCAGAAGAGATTCAACAGAAAGTTTCTACTTATTGTAAACACACAAAAGGTATTGAAAGTTTAATGGAAATCTTCTCTGTTGATGATAATGCAGATCAAATAGTGGTAGATCAAGATGAAGATACAAGTGTTTCCATTAAAATTACTACATTGAATGGTTCGAAAGGATTATCGGCTAATTATGTCTTTATTGTTGGGATGAATAATACAGGGGGGGGACTTTCAGGATTCCCCTCTAATAGTACAGATCCAAGTGATAACGAAATATGCCAATTAATTGTAGGCATTACAAGAACTAGAAAAAAGTGTTACTTAATAAGCAATTCTCGCTTTGCGGATTTTAGTAGAATAAAAAAATCAGTTTTTATTGATTGGATTGATCCATCAAAAATAGACGATATTGAGGTTAACAAGGACTACTTTAAGAATATTTAACTATGCCAATCAGCTTTTCGTGAAAAATATTAAAACCAAATATTACTTCTTGAAATTATTATAAATTTTCTCCAAATTAGAGTTGCTATTTGGTCTGGTTATGGTGTAAACTTATATGAAATAATTGAAATATTTGGGGTTGGAGAATATAGAACGCTGGAGGTATTAATATATGAGGTTCGGTGATTATTTAAAGAGCAAAAGGAAGCAGAGGAATATTACCCAGGAAGAGCTTGCTCGCAGCCTAGAAGTATCAAGTGTTTTTGTGCATCAGCTTGAGACAGGGAAAGTGGATGCCCCATCAATAGATAGGTGTCATCAAATGGCTGTAATCTTGGAAATAGAGATTGAAGAGTTATGGAATGTTGCAAAGAGGGAACGTCTTAAAAGGTTTATGGAGAAAGAAGATATCGAGCAGGATAGCTTCGAGGTCCTGACAGATTCTGAAAAGGCTTTGATAAACCTTTATAGAAGTTTAGACAATGATATGAGACGGGATTTTGGCGGCATGATATTTATGCTGCTAAGACATACAAAAGACCAAGGGGTCCAGGAGATACTCGAAGAATTCATGAAAAAATGCGCTTAACGAATAATCTTTCATTTATCTTTAAAGCAATTGGTATAGAGATCTGTATTCTTGCTCTCATTGGACTGGTGTTTCTTTTTCAGTTCAACAGGGCAAAGACTGAGTTCGTCTCTAAAACAAGGGCTATATCTGAGACTATTGGTGATCTCGCTATGGATTTTTATACCGAAGAAGGAATAGAGCCTACGAGTGGAGATTTTTATATGTTCCTTGATAAGAGACTAGGAAGAAAGAAACTCTTTAATACCTTTGAGATATCTCCAAAGTTCTTCAGCGTGGTTTTTAATAAAGAAGGGTTTTTGGCTAACGACTATTATATGGAGGGAGGTTATTCCGTCAAAGATTCAAACGGAATATTATCGGTGCTTGTGCCTTTTTCCGGAACTGATCAAAGCGAGCATTTAGGGATTGTAAAAATTGATTCTGATACTAAGGCCATATTGAAGAAGGTTTTTGCGAATAATTATCTTCTATATGCAGCAATGTTAATCGTTCTCAATAACCAGGCCTTTATTTTCTATCTTTTAATGAGAAAGAAGAGAGAAGTTGTTTTTGAGAAGGGATACCTTAAGGAGCATTCCGTTGGGGCCCTTAAGATCATGCATAAGGTCTTGGGTGATATAATTGAGGACCATCAGTCTGAATTTGAGCCTGACGATAGTAAGAGAAAGGTACTAGATGAAGATAAGAATGTAATATCTATATCCGATTTGGCGGATAAGAGAAAAGGATGAAAAAATATTTTTTAATAATATTTGCAATTATGTTCTTTGCTTGGGGATGCGACTCTCCCGAGGATAACGGAGTTGTAGGATTGGACGGCCCTATCTTAGAGAGCATAAATAGCAACGGCATGCTGGAATTTAACGGCGCTGTGATTAACAACGGAGATGCTCCGGTACAATCTGTATATGTTGTAATAGTGCTCAAAGATGCGGATGGAAACATTATCGAAGCTAATTCTATATCCCTTTTTGAAGAGGGGAGCGATGCCTTACTTTACCCCATGGAAAGAGAGTTCTTTAATGTGTCTCTAACAACCGATTCAAATAGGGTTTTTTCTAAAGACGTTGAGATTTACTATGAAGATCCGCTTTAATAGAAACTTTATCTTATAACCCCTCATAATTTTCCTTCTTTGTTGTAGTTGTTTTCTCCTCTATTGTACAATTTCACCTGCTTCATGTGTATTTTTAATAATCCATAAGGATAGTTACTTGCAAAAGCTCGTAATAGTATAAAAAACTGAAGATAACCAGTAATTAACAGATATACTTAAATGAGTAATATGGGTCGTAAGAAAGAGCAAAATTAAAAAATTGGCGGCTAAATGCTAGTAGTTAGTAAGAGGAGCAGAGCTTGTTATTAGGTAAAGGCGGTGTTTTGGGCATAGATATTGGCTCAAACTCAATTAAGCTCGTAGAGCTTGAAGAAATAGGGACTACTTATCATCTAAAGAATCTCGGAGAAGCTCCTTTAGTTCAGGGAGCTATCATCAATAAATCTATCAAGAATCCTGAAGCAATCTCCTATGCATTGTCTAGATTAATTGATGATCTGGAAATTGAGACGGATGATGCAGCGGTTTCAATCTCAGGGGAGCCTGTATTGTTAAGGAGGGTTAGTCTGCCCCAAATGTCTGATGCGGAGTTAAAAAAGTCTATTAAATGGGAAATAGAACAGTTTAGCACTCAAGCTGCTAAGGACTATACACATGACTACCAGGTAATATCGGCTCAAAATTCTCATGATAAAATTGATGTCTTAATAGTAGGGGCCAATAAGAATGTTACTAAGGATTATCTCTCGATAATTACAAATGTGGGGTTAAACCCCGTGGTTATTGATCTTGATGTATTCTCGCTAGAAAGCATGTATGAAGTAAATTACCCCGAATCACAAGGACTACTTGCATTAGTTAATATCGGCGCCTCCGTTACAAACATACTCATTATTGATAATGGGGAATCCGTATTTGCAAGGGATTTGCTTACCGCAGGGAGCCGCTATACCGATATGATTATGAAGGAGCTGAGCTTGACTTATGAAGAGGCGGAAGAAGTTAAACATAATCAAAGGGTAGGGGTAACTGATCCCGCAATTGAGCTGCTCTCAAATAATTTTATAAGTTCTATCTCTAATGAGATAAAACAAACTCTTGATTATTTCTCAGCCGCACATTGCAACGAAAAGGTAAAGCGAATAATGATTGGAGGCGGAGCGGCTAGTTTGCCGGGACTCAAAGATGCCCTGTCTGAAATTACCGGGTCCTATGTAGGCATTCTGAACCCATTTAGAAATATTAACTACAGTGAAAATACCTTTGACCCTGAATATATTCAGGATATATCTCCAAAAATGATTGTGGCTACCGGTCTCGCTTTGAGAAAACCTTAGTAGATAAATTCTCTACTTCAAATGAATTAAATCTTGAACTCTTTTGTTATATTAAAATAAGACAGCCTTGAGGAAAATTGAGGGAATGCTATCCTAAGTCCTCTGTATTAAATTCAAACGGATATATTTAATTGAGATAGGCTTATAATTATGAAGTGTATATTATGTGACAAAAGAAAGCCCAAGAGATATTGTCCGGCTAAAAGGACCTCAATTTGCACTGTTTGCTGTGGTGAAAAAAGAGGGGTAGAGATTAACTGTCCTCTGGATTGCCAATATTATGTAGAAGGTCAGAAGCAACACCAGCAAAAAATGATGCAACAGAGGATTAAGAAAGAAGGGGCCAGGAGCTATGTTCGCAGGGCAGAGCTGTATAAAAACAACCCTGAGCTCTTTGCATACCTGGAAAAAGGATTTGTAGACATATTCAGGGCCGATAAAAGTCTAACAAATAAAGACTTAGTATCTGGGTTAGATCTGGCTATGAAAACTCTTGAGACGGAGAAAAAAGGACTTTTGTATCAGCATCAAAGCGGTAACCAATATGCAGATGAAATTTCAAACCATGTTTTGAGTATAGTAAGTCATTTTAAAGACGATCCTGAGATTGGACCTAATAGAATTACTATTGATTTTGGGATTATGGTCGTAAAAGAGTTTTTAGATGAAGCTACTTTTTATATGGACAATGATGTCAATCCTAAGAGTTATCTAATCCACCTTATGAGATATCATCCGGAGGAGGAAATCCCGGCTCAATCGGATAGTAAGTTGATAATATCACCCTAATACAAAGCCGGAAGCGAAACCGCTATTTTTTGGAGTTGCCCGAAGGTACCGTATTGATAATAGCCGAAATGATAACGGCTATAACCGCAACTACTGCAAGATATTTAAAATAGGGATCCCAGTCTATTGAGATTCCCAGATATAAACCGATTCCTACAAAAGTAAACAGTATGAGGCAAACTAATATCGCGCCTGGAATATTTTTCTTTAACACTGAGATTATTCCTCCTAATTAGAAAACCTAAAATCTATAAGGCAAGGAAATTCTATCTGAATTACTCTGAAGATTCAAATTTCACAATAAAAAATTACCTAAGTAACTGACCTTTCTTAAAAAGCGGTAGATTGAATTTATTGCTTAATCACTGTAAACTTTAACATTATTAATATTTGTTCTGTCTTTGTTTATATTCCCTATTGTGTAATTTGTCTTTTATGGTGGCTTTTTCTTCTGTGATTATTTATGGAAATTCCCAAACCTAAAGAAATTATTAAGTTGTTAAAGAGCTCTAATGGACGTCCTATGAGGTCTAAGGAGATTTCTCGACGCCTTGGTATGCCTAAGGAAGACCGAACCATATTAAAGAAAGTACTTAGAAAAATGATATCGCAAGATAAAATATGTAGAGTTGAAGGTGGTAAATATGCAATTACAGAATATAAAAATGCTAAACCAAAGACCACTGAAAATACAAATAAAACGCAAAGAGTTGCTACAAGTACCAGACTTAAGGGTGTTGCAAAAGACGGCAGGTTAATTGGTAAATTTGTCAGAACCGGGAAGACCGGGAAAATTATTCCACGAGACGGATTAATTCCTCACATACTGCTAGAACCAGCAGATATTAAAGAACTTAGAAATAACAGTCTTGTGGTTGCAGAGCTACAAAATAAGATCTCTAGCAGCGGCCGTTTAAGAGGGAGAGTTCTTGATGTTCTAGGCAAAGCCGGTGATATAAATGCTGAGAAAAAAGGCCTCTTGATTGAGTATGACCTAACTGAAGTGTTCCCAAATAACATAAACATAGAATTAGATAATATTGCCGAGCAAATTTCTCCCGCAGAAATCAAAAGAAGGGTAGATTTACGAAGTAGAACAATTTTCACTATTGACGGCGAGGATGCAAAAGACTTTGACGATGCTGTTGGTATAGAAAAAACCAAAAGCGGTTATAAACTCTGGGTTTGTATAGCTGATGTGTCTTATTATGTGAAAATGGGGAGTGCTATCGATAATGAGGCTTTGAGTAGAGCAACAAGTGTTTATTTGCCCGACAGAGTCATTCCGATGCTGCCTGAGAAGCTATCTAACAATTTATGCAGTCTTGTTCCAAGTGAAGACCGTCTTACTAAAACCGCTGAGATGGATTTTAATCCTAAGGGAGAGATGGTGGGTTTTAAGATGTACAACAGTGTGATTAACAGCTCTGCACGTCTCACTTATACTCAAGTAGTGGAAGATCTTTCTCAGAAGCCCCCCATTTCTAAAGAACTTAAGGATGTTTTTCCAGTACTAAAAGAGATGAAAGAGCTCTATGAAAAAATTAGAAAACACAGAATAGAAAGCGGAAAACTCGATTTCGATATTCCAGAACCCAATCTTATCAGAGATGAGCTCGGAAGGGTCGTGGATGTTATTAAGTCAAAACGAAATTTTGCTCATGAAATGATCGAGGAATTTATGATTGCAGCCAATGTTGCAGTTGCAAGCCACTTATGTGACTCCGGTGGGCCTTCAATTTATCGAATTCATGAAACCCCCGATGCTGACTCACTTATAAAGCTTAAAGAAGGGCTTAAAAAATTGGGCTATATGCTTTCAGCGAGTGATGATATAAATACACATGATCTTCAGAATATAATCAATCAGTCAAAAGGTAAGAGCGAAGAAGTGCCGGTTAACATGTTAATCCTTCGTTCTTTAAAGAGGGCATTCTATTCCGTCTTAGACGAGGAGCATTTCGGACTTGCTCTTATTCATTATACTCATTTCACCTCTCCAATAAGACGTTATCCTGATTTGATAGTTCATCGAATTTTAGACTCTTTGTTCTTGAAAAAATCTCCTCCATATGATGAAAAAACTGTAGAGTGGATTGCTGAGCATTCTTCTAAAAGAGAAAGACTGGCTAATGAAGTAGAAAGAGAGGGTATGAGTATTGAGAGAACTGAGTTGATGAAGCCTTACATCGGAGAAGAGTTTGATGGAATAGTGATCAGCGTAATGCCTTTTGGTATGTTTGTTGAAATTAAAGAGATGTTTGTTGAAGGGCTCATTCCTAAAGATAGTATTCCAAACTGGAGAAACAGATGGTTCGATATAGGACAGAAGCTTAAGATTAAAGTAGTTGCTGCAAATCTAGAAAAGAGGGGGATAACACTTAACTTAGTTTCATAATTATTAGTTTTTTGTGCACTAGCTTATACTAAATTATATCTCGACCTTAAATAGTCCTTCATACCGAATGCAAATACTATAAGATAACACAAATAGAATAACCAGCCAATCTAATCTCCATTTAAATACATCAATAGAATTTCTCTTATAGTCGACATGTATCTCTTCAACCGCCCCTCCTTTAACTAGAGGATATCCTCCCGGATAGAACAAATTGGTCCAAAAATTCGGAGTTGACACAGTTGGCGTTATTCTCATTATTCCTTGGTCTCCAACAATAACCTTCTTTTGATATTCCTGGTCTTCAACTTTAAAGATTAAATTATGCTCCCCAAGCTCATCAGCTCTAATTCTCCAATCTATTTGCTTATCTTGAGCAATTCTAAGTGCAGGGGAAAGGGCTTCTTTATCATTAGTCCGGAAGTTCTCTACATCAATGACATATCCGTTTGATACTTCTTCTTTTTATCATGATACTTGCTCCAAAAACAAGAGCTGGAATAAATAATACAAATATATTTAATATAGCAGCATTGATCATATTACCTGCCATTGGGCCTTGCAATGAACATCCGCCACCGCTTGAATCATCGCCACCTGGAGGTGTATCTGTCGGAACAGGTGTCGGAGTAGGGCTAGTTGGTGTAGGCGTCGGAGTTGCTGAAGGACCAGGGGTAGGCGTTGCTGTTGGAGTTGGTGTAGGAGTCGGGCCTGCGGCAAGTACTGATTGAACCGCTGCAAAAGCATTTATTCTTCCAAAACCTGATATGTTATCAAATCCGGGCTGACCAAGATCCACAGCTGTGCTTGTTAAGGCGTTTTTTACTTCTACAACTTGTCTTTTGGCAATTGTAGGATCTCCTAAAGTTGCATTACTCTCTGTAAATTCAATAGCTTCAAGAACTAATGCTGCAACCGCTGCCGCATGTGGCGCCGCTGCAGAGGTGCCGAAAAATGTAGTAAACCCTAGCACTGTCGTTGAAACACCGTCAGGGGCCGAGAATTCAGGTTTGTCTCTCTGCTCAGATATAGCCACGTTCGTTGTTGTGGTTGAGGACAGCACCGCATTAGAGGGTGAAATTATAGATACGGGACCTTGGGAGCTAAAAGATTCGATTGTGTTTGGAGTCATCCAGTCAAACGCAGCTGTGGCTAATACTCCAGGCGCTGCGGGATGTCCAAAAATTGCATCTCCAGGAACATTGAACTCGGTTAAATCTCCGTCCAGATTAAAATGAATTTCAAGCGTTTGCGGTGTACCTGAGAATTTGCGTATTATTATTTCTACAAGTAGCGAGCCGAAACCATCATTCTCCACAATTGCAAATTCAAAGGGATCATCGTTACCGTTTTGAGGGTTAGTTCCCGAATCCAAAATATCGCCACTAAAACTATCCACTATAAATAGGTCGTAATCATTAGAAGAGGAGCCGAACGGGTCGCTCCACTGTAAAAAGAAAGCGGCTAGTCCTCCCCCCGGAATTTCATAAGTCATACCTACATCGCTGCTCCCGCCCGCCGCCGCTCCGAAATTGTGCAGGTCATCATCAGGGTCGAGCCCGCCGTCATCTATATAAAATGCTTGATAATGTCTCTGCGCGTCGTTTCCTGCAGCAGAAACAAAAATTATTCCGTTATCTACTGCGTTTTGAGCTGCTTGAGCCAATTCCCCATCCTGAAAGTAAGGCTGTGTTAAAAATCCAACATCGTCCACTATTATGTCGACACCGTTATTCATAAAAAAGGTGATAGCATTTAGAAAATTCATGCTGGTAGGGAATGCCGTATAGAACGCCAGGTCCGCCCCCGGAGCAATGTCATGAATGATCTCCAACATCGCTGTCCCTTCATCACCACCATTGGCGTTGCTTCCTACATCAACAAAGCCAGGTAGGTCCCCGGTTGCCTGAGACATTGCAAGGCTATCCACACCATCTGAAATAACACCAATCTTAATTCCTGATCCGTCGAATCCAAGGATATTTCTGACATCGTCTGATCCAAGCACTGCATCCCCTTGTGTTGTAAGGGATCCAGCTCGTGTGTGTGCGTAGCTTGGGGGGGCAACTTTTACGACAAAACCTGCTTCAGCAGCCTCTTCTAAATTTTCATAAGGGAGCCAGCCCTGAATAAGTTTGAGATCTTCGTTTACCTCTTCCACAATTAAGCCTATTGAGAGAAGTTCTTCAAGATTGCTATCACTTACTTCATTACAATAGAGATAAACTTGTACATTTCCATTGTCATCTATTTTTATTAGGGGGTTTGACAGACTGCTAAGTTTTGTGCTTTCAGCGTCACCCCTGGTTACTATCATATTAGATATTTTGTTTGATATTCCTTTTAAGCTTGAATTTAATTTTGCGCTGCCGTCAGAACCTTTGGATGTAGCTAAATTAAGACTCTCTGCAGCCAAAGAATTATATAACGGGATAATACAGAAAATAGTAATAGTCATTAAAAAAAACTTTATAGATAACTTGCTCATTTGATCCTCCTGATGTGGTTGCACCGCTATAATATTATAACTAATCTCTGTTCTATAAGCAGGAATTATTATAAATACTGGTTTCTAGCAAAATTACTTACTTTATTAATGTTCTACCATTATTTCTTTAGAAGCATTCACTTTAATATAATGTATACGTATTAGAATTGAATACAGGTTAACGGGAGTTGGCGGTACCTTTTGGTTGAAATTCTAACTTTTTTTGAACAAAATCCTGAATAATGAGGTGCTTTTCCGCTTGCCTCCGCTTCGCTTCGGCAAACCAAAACAGAAATTTTTTCATTACATTTTTTATTTTTTTCTGCCCCCCTTTTTCTCGTAATTTATAGAATTATATGCAGGACATTTTATTCCATTTTGATTTGTTTGTATTTTCTGATAAATTTTTGACGTTTTCTCACAATTTCTACAAATTTTATTTCCATTTTTATCTATCACTAGAGACTCAGCCTGACAAGTTGAACAAACTTGGCGATTTTCTACGAATCTTTAGTTGTTTTAGTGAAAGAACGCTTTCTGCTTATTTTTCTCCTATGTTTGTGCAAAACAACATCATGCTCAATCTCATAACAATTTATACAATAATTTACAGATTTATAAGGAAAATATATCGCTTCAAATATTTTTCCGCAATTATCACAGGCTCTTTCATCTCCGCCTTTTAATCTATCAATCTGACCATGCAGATTTTCAAGTATTATTTTATTTTGAAGTTTTTTTTTACCAGATTTTGCAATCTGCTATCTAGTGTTTCTATTGGGTCATCTCCTATATTAAAGCGGTTTATTCGCAAAAACTTATAACCATAACCTTCTAAAACTTTTTGCCTATAAATATCATCGTCTT
>JBBDIN010000080.1:0-5119 GCA_040880385.1 Thermodesulfobacteriota bacterium
ACAGCATCGGTATTTATAACCTCGATTCTTTTCCCATTATAGGCATTTATCACATCATCAGGCTTAAACGATTTACCGCCTGTCATATTCTCGCTTGAAGCAATTAATACGTGGACTCGCACTTGGGGTTTTAGTACAGCTATGGCTTTCATCACTCCTAGAACCACTGCTGAGCCTCCCATGTCCATTTTCATCGTGCGCATACTGTCAGGCGGCTTTAAGCACAAGCCCCCTGAATCAAAAGTAATTCCTTTCCCCACAACTGCTATAGTTTTTCTTGTCTTTTTTGCTGGTTCATAGCTAAGGTGTATAAACCTCGGGGGCTCCTCACTACCGCTTGATACTGCCATAAGTCCATTCATTCCTCTCTTTTCAATTTCAGCATAATCAAAAATTTCGCATTTCAAACCACCATCTTTTGCAACTTGAGAAGCGACCTCTGCAAGCTTACTAGGAGTTAGGTACATAGGGGGTTCATTTACTAAATCACGCGCGAGGTTAGTGGAATCGGCAATGAGCCTGGCAAATTCAATCTCCTGTGTGAAAGTAGCTGCTTTAATTTTATTTGAGGAGAAGATTATTTTTTCTATTTTATTTTCGCTGGTGTTATTTGTTTTATATTTATTAAATTCATAACTACCCAATAAAACACCTTCGGAAACGGCTAAAACATCACCCGGACTACTTGAAACCTCGGAACTAAAAACTGCAGAGGAAGAAATGTTTTTGATTTTCTTAATAACCAAAATGCCGACTTTTCTAAGTGTGTTTTGTGTGAACTCCGCCTTCTCACCCAATCCTACCAACAAAACTCTTTTTGATGCTATCTTTCCAAGAGTGCTGCTGAGCATCAGAGACTTTCCCAGATCGCCCTCAAAACCTTCTTCTTCTGAAAGATCTTTAAGAGCGCCCTTAAGAGTATCGTTGACACTCTTAATAACACCGGAATATTTCTGTCCCTTGAAAATCCCCAAGACTAAAATATCAGCCTTTATCTTTAAAACCGATTCAGTACTTAGTATAAATTCCAATTGATTGTACCTCCGCTCATGTTGTTTTTAGTTTTTAAAAAGCATTAGATTTAGGATACCCTTTGTGAAATATAACGGAAATAAATGATGCAGAGTGAAAATATTTTGGGTTATATTACATAATCATTATTATACATAATAAGCTGTGATTCATATCTATAAAACAAATTATTTAAAAAACTGAAATCGAACAAAAAGTACTAGAAGTTCTATGTGGAATTGGTTAAACTAAATAATAAAGAAAAAATCTTTTGATAGAGGAGGGAATTAACAATGGGTTGCCCATATAAAGCCATTGCAGATGATACCAGAAGAAAGATTCTGGAATACTTAAGCCAAGGTGAAACTGCTGCCGGAGATATCGCCAGCAAGTTCGAAATATCTAAACCAGCAATTTCCAATCACCTTAAGATATTAAAAGAAGCTGACATTGTTAAGGAGCGTAAGGTTCGACAGAACCGCCTTTACTCTCTTAACAGTGGTGAGATCGATGGTATGAAACATTTTCTTGATTCTTTAGTGATGAAAGAAAAAAGTGCTTTAAGGGCTCAATAGTATTTAGAGCTTTTATTACACTTAATATCGATCGCAGTACAGCACCTTAGTATTAATGAAGATTAGTATTAATAAAGATTAGTTAAAAATAAAAAGCCGCTTGTAGCGAGTTCGGTTAATACGGCTTTTTTATTTTTTTAGAGTATTCCCAACACACTCAGCTACACTTATAAACTAACTATATTAAATTAACTTTTACCCTAGGAAATAATGTCTCGAGTAATCTCTGTAGGTACAGCAGCTATTCCATATACTTTCGACCAATCCGAAGTGAGGGAGTTTGCGAATGAACTTTTCACTGATAACAAACACTATATTAATCGAATGCTTGGTGTATTTGATAATTCTTTAATAGAAACAAGACATTTTGTTCATTCTAGAGAGTGGTTTGATACTCCAAAAAACTTTGTACAAAGATCGGAGTCATTTCTAAAGAATGCTCTTCTGCTATCAATATCAGCAATAAAAGACTGTTTGGAGAAAGCAGATGCTGATTTAAATGATATCGACCATATTATGTTTGTTACTAGCACTGGTATTGCTACACCTTCAGTGGACGCGCATTTAATAAACGAGCTTAAAATGGATCCTCACATAAAGAGGACACCTATATGGGGCCTAGGATGTGTAGGTGGAGCTGTCGGACTAACTCGGGCAATGGAATATACCAAGGCATTCCCTGAGAGTGCAGTCTTGGTTGTTGCAGTTGAAATATGCAGCCTCGCTTTTCATAGAGAAGATTATTCTAAAAGCAACATAGTTTCTCTGGCTCTGTTTTCAGACGGCGCTGCAGCAGCACTTGTTTCTGGCAATGAACATAGGCTATCTCAATCATCTCAAATAAGACTGATAAGCTCGCTATCAACTACATACTATGATTCTCTGGGAGTTATGGGCTGGGAGGTAGTGGATGACGGCTTCAAAGCTATCTTCAGCAAGGATATTCCCACTATTGTCAGAAAAGAGGTTAAATCCAACATAGAGGAATTACTTAATACTAATAATGTGACTATATCCGATTTAAAACAATTCGCAGTTCATCCGGGAGGCGCAAAAGTCCTTCTGGAATACGAAGGATCCCTGGGACTTGCCGAAGGTACATTTAAACATTCCAGAAAAGTACTAAAAGAACATGGAAACATGTCTTCTCCTACAGTGCTTTACGTACTTAAAGAAATAATGGATGAAAAAGATTTTAACCAAGGTGAATATGGCATCATCTCGGCGCTAGGTCCTGGATTTAGCTCCGAAATTATCTTATTTGAGATTGTATGAACCTATTTTGGATTATTATAGCTATATTAGCGATTCAACGTCTCTTAGAGCTTCTTATTGCAAGAAAAAATGAGAGAATTGCCAGGGCTAATGGTGCCCGGGAGTATGACGAAAAGGGATACAAAGTAATAGTTTTAATGCACATAGCATTCTTCATCTCACTAATTTCAGAATACGTATTTTTTGGTAAGTCTCTAAACCACTATTGGATTGTACTTCTAATATTATTTTTATTAGCTCAAGCTCTAAGATATTGGGCAATCAGTACCTTAGGATATTTCTGGAATACTAAAATCTTGATAACTCCAAATACAAGTCCAATTAGTAGAGGTCCATATAGATATGTAAGACACCCAAATTATCTAGCTGCTATAGCTGAAATTGCCGTTATACCCTTAATATTTTCTTGCTACTTAACCTCTGTTATCTTCACCATATTAAATTTGATAGTGCTTAGAAGACGAATCAGGATTGAAGAAGACGCACTATCCACACTAGATTCAAAATACAAATAAAACTTTTCGCAAAAAGAACCTTAAGCATATTAAATATATTGCATATAGATATGTCAGTTAAAAATCATCTTGGGAGCAAAATTTTCTAGACAGAACTAAAGAGCCTTGATTATATAGCTAACTTTGAGATAGAATGGAATAGTTAATTGAATTTTAAAAGGGAGGAATTGATAATGGGATCTTTACTCCACACAAATGATGATTTCGGTTTATTTATAGCCAGAATCACTCTGGGCATCGTTATTTTGCCACACGGACTACAAAAACTATTGGGAATGTTTGGAGGAGCCGGTTTTTCTGGGACAGTAGATTTCTTTGTAGGCAGCGGACTTCCTTCCGCAGTTGCCATCTTGATAATCATTGCTGAATCCTTCGGCGCAGTTGGACTTATATTGGGCTTCCTAAGCAGATTGGCTGCACTTGGTCTAACATTAATAATGCTGGGAGCAATCTTTATGGTTCATCTACAAAACGGCTTTTTTATGAACTGGTTTGGAAACCAGACAGGAGAAGGGTTTGAATATCACCTGCTCGCTCTGGGCTTAAGCCTGGTTGTTCTAATCAATGGCGGGGGCAAGTGGTCAGTAGATAGGGCTATAGTAAACTAAATAGTGCTCTAAGTTTTTTTGAGAACGATATTTAAGGCTATATTTCTCATAACTCAGTTATTATTAACAAATATGAAGATAGATAAAGTAGCAGTAATTTTAGGTACTGGTCCGGGACTGGGAAGTGCTTTAGCCCACAAATTCAGTAGTGAGGGCTATAAAATAGCTATAGTTTCCAGGACTAAGAAAAAGCTTGAGAATATCCAAAAAGGTATAGAAAGCTCAGGTGGAGAAGCATTTATTGCCCAGGCAGATGTAACAAACGAGAAGGAAATTAAAGCGGCATTTAATAAAATCTTTCAGAAATTTGGGGGGAATATAGATGTTTTAGTATACAATGCAGGTAATTTTAAAAGGCAAAGCATCTTAAAAATAAAACCTGATGAATTTAAAACCTCGTGGAACATTAACTGCTTCGGCGCTTTTCTGAGTTCAAAATTAGTACTTCCATCAATGTTAAAAAGAAAAAAGGGAACTGTAATTTTTACCGGAGCAACCGCTTCGATACGAGGGAGCGCAGGGTTTTCTCTATTGGCTGTAGGAAAATTCGGCCTCAGGGCACTCGCTCAATCTATGGCAAGGGAATTTGGACCTAAAGGAGTACATATTGCTCATATAGTTATAGATGGACAGATTGCAAGCCCTAGTTCTTCTAATAAATTATCTAAACAGGATTCCAAGAGTTATTTATCACCAGGGGCAATCGCAGAGCAATATTGGCAAATTCACAATCAACCCCCTACCTCATGGACCCTTGAAATGGACCTACGTCCGGCCGCCGAGCATTTCTAATATTTGATTCCATTAAATATATTTTGATTTTTTAAGCATTGCCCTATATATTCTATTTTTATAATTAGCTAAATACGCGTTCCAACTTGGAGGTTCAATAAATGGGGTGTTCCTTTAAAGCCATAAGTGATGAGAGAAGAAGGAAAATTTTATCTATTTTAGGCAAAAAAGATGCAAATGCCGGAGAGATAGCTAGTAAATTTAAGATATCTCAGCCCACTGTCTCAAATCACTTAAAGATATAAAAAGAAGCAGGTTTAATCAAAGAAAGAAAAGTGAAACAGAATAGGATTTATTCACTAAATAAACCGAAGCTTCAAAAAGTTATAGAAACTTTACAAAA
>JBBDIN010000081.1:0-5071 GCA_040880385.1 Thermodesulfobacteriota bacterium
CACCCCTTCCTCCTCATAAACCTAGGAGATACCCAACTCTGCCGAGAATATCCTCTTGTGTTAAAGTGTTAACTTCATCAGAAAATCCATGATTTAATTTGTAATTTATCTTAAGTCGCCCTACTTGTGAGAGCCTGTATGTATCGGGATTAAAAAACATATTTTCAAAGAAGGTCTCTGCAATGGCTAGTGTAGGAGGATCCGTAGGACGAAATTTTTTATAAATCTCAGTAATCGCCTCTTCTCTAGTAATCACTTTATCAGCAAGCACCGTACCTCTAAGAGATGCAACTACGGAAACATTATCAATGTAAAATACTTTTAATTCTGCCACACCAGCTTGTTTTATTTCATCAAGCTTCTCTTCAGTAATCAACTCATTAAAGTTTACAATCACTTCACCAGTTTTTTTATCTACAATATCATCCGCAGCAATTCTATCGATTAATTCGCTGGTATCTATTGCAAGAGTTTTAACATTTGCTGTTCTTAACTTTTCAAGGTGGTTGCGTACTAATCTTTTTCCTTTCTTGATTAGCACCTCTCCGCTTTTCGGATCTAAGATATCAGCTGTTGATCTTTGATAAGGAAGCACGTCAAAATTTGCATCCTTACTCATCCCATCTGAGCTTATATGTATGGACTCAACTGGGTAAAAGTGATGGAGTATTTGCTTATTATCGTAACCAAGAGCTTTTAAGAGCACAGTTACAAGGAATTTTTTCTTTCTATCAATTCGAACATGAAGCAAGTCCTTAGAATCAAACTCAAAATCTATCCATCTGCCGTCATGTGGAACAATCCTAGCAGAAAATGAAGACCTGCCTGCACTATTATCTTTGTTTTTTACCTGATCAAAGAAAACACCAGGGGAGCGGTGAAGCTGATTTACAATAACCCTTTCGGTGCCATTTACAATAAAGGATCCGTTTGGTGTCATTAGGGGAATTTCTCCGAAATACACCTCTTGTTCTTTTACATCCCTTATAGTACGCTCATCGCTTGTCTCCGTATCCCAGATTACAAGTCTAAAAGTAACGTATAATGGAGCAACATATGTGTATCCTTTTAACCTACATTCCACTGCTTCGTATTTAGGCCTATCCAAGCGATAGCTAATATACTCAAGTGACGCCTTTTCATTATAATCCTCTATTGGGAATACAGTTTTAAAGGCGTTATGAAGTCCAAACTCTTCTCGACTGTTCGGATCCGTATTAGCTTGCAAGAATTCCCTATAGGAATCTATTTGTACTTCAAGCAGATGAGGTATTTCTAGAACAGATGGTATTTTCGAAAAACTTTTCCTAAACTTATATGCTTCTACACCATCAAGGCTCAATTTGGCTTACCCCCGTAGTTATATTTACAACTCGCATGCCCAACTTCAAAACCAAATTCTGCAAAATAAGCGGGACATCTTTGTGCTGTATTATCTGGTCCAATCAACTGTTCACAAGTATTGTCATTATATAGTCTACTATTAGCAAAGCTCCTCTGAACATGAAGAGCTAGCAAACTAAATAAGAAAGCACTCTAACAACATATACGGATTGATGGATTCAAAATTATTGAGGAATCAATCAATTTCCCGCATATGAAAGAACGAGCAATTAACTGATTTCTACTTCCGCACCAGATGCTTCGATCGCCTTCTTAATGCTCTCAGCCTCTTCTTTATCAACACCTTCTTTTATAGCTTTGGGGGCGCTTTCAACAAGCTCTTTGGCTTCTTTAAGACCTAGAGATGTAACCTCTCTTACAGCCTTAATAACTTGGATCTTGTTCTCTCCAAATGATTTCAAGATAACATCAAAATCAGTCTTTTCAGCTTCTGCGGCTGCACCATCCCCTGCAGGAGCACCTGCAGCGGCAACAGCAACAGGAGCTGCAGCTTTTACATCAAATTTAACTTCAATATCTTTAATCAGATCTGAGATCTCGAGCATGCTCGCTTTCTCAAGATATGTAAGTACATCTTCTCTAGTTGTTTCAGGCATAATACCTGTACCTCCTTAAATGTATTAGAAAATATGTTTTTTTATTCTGATAAAACTTGCGAATCAACTACTTAACTTTCCTCTTTACTTTCTGCCTCATCCTCTTCTTTGCTTTCTGCCTTGACTTCTTCTTTGCTTTCTACCGGAGCTTCTTCTTTAGCCTCTACAGGAGTTTCTTCTTTAGTATCTTTTAGTGCTTCTAAGTCATATAACAACTTTGACTGCATCTGTGTTAATGCACCCAAGAGATTTGACATTGGGCTTGATAATGCGCCAAGTAATTGCGCCATCATCTCCAGGCGTGATGGTAACTTGGAAATTGCTGTTATCTCATCAACACCTACTACGTTCCCTTCTACCACGCCCCCCTTTATTACAAGTAAAGGCAGATCCTTTGCAGTTTTTACAAAAACCTTGGCCGCAGCAGTCGGATCGCTTTCGCAAACCGCTATAGCCGTTGGTCCAACTAATAGGTCATTTAATTGTTCAATTTCTGTATCTTTAGCAGCTATCTTTAGGAGTTTGTTTTTGACAATCTTAAACTCTGTATCAGCATCTTTCAGGTTAGATCTGAGACCTTCAAGCTCTGCTACAGTAAGTCCTTTATATTCAACAAGCATTACTGAAGGGTTAGCTTTAAAAACCTCGCTAAACCGTTTAACAATATCATTTTTCGCTGCTTTACTTAACATAACTCACTCCTTAAAATGCATCTATGTTTTGATCCAAAACTATCTTGTTCTATAAAATAATTAAGAAATTATGCTGCTACTTGAAAACTTTTAAGTACTTCGCGGACATTAACGAAATCTACTTTGACTCCTGGCCCCATAGTGTTTGCAAGAGTTATTTTTCTAACGAATGTACCTTTTGAAGATGTTGGCTTCATTTTAGTAAGTGACTCCATAAAGACTAAGAAGTTATCTCTGAGCTTATCGGAACCAAATGAAACCTTGCCTATAGGAGCGTGAACTACCCCGCCTTTGTCATTTTTTACTTCTATTTTTCCAGCCTTAGCTTCTTTTACAGCCTGCTCTATATCAAAAGTAACAGTTCCTACTTTTGGAGTTGGCATCAAACCTCTAGGACCTAGGACCTTTCCCAATTTGGCAACAGTACTCATCACATCGGGAGTTGCGATTGACACATCAAAATCAAGCCAGTTTTCTTTTGAAATTTTGTCGATCATATCTTCAAGACCAACATAGTCAGCCCCAGCATTCTGCGCTTCTTTTTCCTTCTCTCCCTTTGCAAAGACTAACACGGTAATATCCTTGCCTATACCATGAGGTAGAACTAATCCAGCTCTAATCTGTTGATTAGCATGTCTTGGATCAATACCGAGCTTTACTGAAACTTCAACAGTTTCATCAAATTTAGCGCTCTTAGTCTCCTCTATAAGCTTAATAGCCTCATCAACAGTGTAGCTCTTTTTAGGGTCTACTAACTCTCTGATTTCATTGTATTTTTTCCCTTTTGTCGCCATTACCTTTCTCCTTACAATCTAATAAAATTCGATACATATGGGCAATTAAACTATATCAATGCCCATGCTTCTTGCAGTGCCGACAACAATATTAGATGCGGCTTCTATATCATTTGTATTAAGATCAGGGAGTTTAATTTTTGCTATCTCTTCTACCTGAGCTTTAGTTACTTTTCCAACTTTAACCTTGAGAGCCTGGTCTGAGCCTTTTTCAATTTTCGCAGCTTTCTTTAACAAATAGGAAACTGGCGGAGTTCTTACCTCAAAAGAGAAAGACCTGTCCGCGTACACAGTAACTGTTACAGGAAGAAGCCCCTCCATCTTGGAGGTCTGCGCATTAAACGCCTTGCAGAATTCCATAATATTTACACCACGTTGGCCAAGCGCAGGACCAACAGGAGGCGAAGGCGTTGCCTTAGCAGCTTCAACTAATAATTTTATATATCCGTCAATTTTTTTCATCTTAAATTTTCTCCACTTGATTGAAATCTAATTCTATAGGAGTGTTTCTTCCAAATATTGTTACAAGCACCTGAACCTTTGCTTTATCAGGTTTAACCTCTTCAATGACTCCAGAGAAGTTAGCAAATGGACCCTCTGTCACTTTCACCGTCTCTCCTTTTTCAAAAGAAATCTTTGGTTTAGGTTTTAGTGTGCCCTCTTCTATTTGTCTTTTTATCTTTTGAACTTCTTCTTCAGGCACATCAGGAACAGAATCAGGATCTATTCCTCCATCCTTAACCCTTCCTCCCACAAACCCTATCACCTTAGGAATATTCCTTATAAAATGCCAACTTCTATCGTTAAGCTCCATTTTAACCAAAATATAACCTGGAAAGAATTTTCTAACCGAAGTTTTCTTCTTTCCATCCTTAAGCGGCTCAACAATTGTCTCAGTCGGCACAAGGACTTCAGCAACCTGATCCTCGAATCCCTCTAAAACAACCCTGTCTTCTATATAAGACTTCACACGATCTTCGAAGCCCGTATTTGTATGAACTACGTACCACCTATTATCCATTAAAATCCCATTTTCTCCGGTATAGTTCTTAGCCTAACAACTTTCCTATGCCCCAAGCAAACACAGAGTCTACAGTAGCTAAAAATGCAGCAAAAAGGCCGGATATTACAATCACGGCTAAAGTTGACTTTATAGCCTCTTGTCTGGAAGGCCATGTAATACGTTTGGCCTCGTTTTCTATGTCCTTAGCAAATTGAGCTGTTTCTGAACTAAGCTGTTTTATCTTATCCATTTATATTTCCATATTGCAGGGCAGGAGGGAATCGAACCCCCAACCCCTGGTTTTGGAGACCAGTGCTCTGCCTAATTGAGCTACTGCCCTAATATTATTAACATTTTCAACCTATTTAGTTTCTTTGTGTAATGTGTGGCCTTTACACCATCTACAATATTTCTTGAGCTCCATTTTTTCCTTATGAGTTTGCTTATTCTTCGAGGTTGAATAATTCCTTCTCTTACAATCCGCGCACTCAAGAGCTATGACTAATGTATTATCACCCATAATTATATTTACTCCACGATTTTAGTAACAACACCAGCACCCACTGTTCTTCCGCCTTCTCT
>JBBDIN010000082.1:0-5000 GCA_040880385.1 Thermodesulfobacteriota bacterium
AGTTCTTAAGGGATAATGGCATTATTGATAAATACCAAAAAACCCCCTATTTGTCTCATATGTAGTGAACCTATACATAGACTTTACATAAAAGCAAAATAGTTTTATAATGGAAAAGTGATTCCAAACCTTATTACTCATATAGACAAGAAGTTATTATTATTGTTATTGATAACCATTTGGGCTTGTGGACCAAAAATGATAGAGGTATCTGAGGACCAAGCTGACCAATATTTAGAAGAATTCAAAGCAGATATAGCAGAATGTCCGGGCAAATCTTCTACTTATATTCAGTTAGCTACATGCGAAAACAATGAAAGGATTGAGTACTATACTCAAATTGGCTATAAGTATATGGATCTGGTCGAATTATATAATGCTTACTACTTAGCTGCATCAAGTAGAGTACAAAATGGAACTATGACTATTGAAGAAGCAAAGCTTGTTATGACATTAGTTTTACAAGAACTCACGAGCAAAGAAACGGAAAGAATGTCTTCACAACCCAATGGGTGGAGTCTAGTTCTTCAAGCTCTAGCAAGTGCAACCGAAAATTATTATAATAACAGACCCATTACCTGCATGCACGGTCCGGTGTTTACAACTTGTCAATAATAATCTAATCCCCCCATAATAGATCAATGTGTTAAGTATTTTATTAGAGAGGAACCCATATATATAGTAGTTGACGAAAGCTAGTTGTTTTTGCTCATTTTACCCTCTTTACAATGCATGGTACTTAGTAGGGAGCTTAATAAACAATGAGTTATTTGGGATCAGTTTTTAAAAAGCAATATGATATAATGAGGTGACTATGAGGCAATTAACATTAATATTCATATTACTGCTTTTGCCGTCATTTGTTATCGCCCAGACGGCTGAAGAATATATTGAAGTTATTCAATTTTCTACTGTGAACAAAATCTCCTCAAAAATAAAGTATTGACAACCACAACATATTGTGGTTCAATCGATTCATAGCACAAGATAGTACGCAACAAACAGATTAAGCGAATAGAGCAAATAGATAGATTGAATAGATTTAGTAGATTATAGATTTTTGAATAGATTAAGGAGGATGGCGAATAATGGCTTCAGATAAACTTGACCCAACGGAGACTAACGGAAATGGAAACGGAAAGGGTCTAGAAGAAAACAACATACAAGCAGAACTAGAACAAACACTAAAGCAGGTCGAGAATACATCTGAAGAATCCGAGGAATTCGTTAAGCAAGTTGAAGGGGTTATGGATCTACCGCAAAAGACTATAGATGCCTTTGGTGGGGACGAGCTACGGGCCAGAGTTTTCTTTGAAAAGTACGCACTTCGTGACAAAAACGGGAAAATAGTTGAGCAAAAACCTGAAGACATGTGGCACAGGGTTGCCAGAGAAATGGCTTCTCCTGAAAAATCCAAAGAGCTAAAAACCGAGTGGGAAGACAATTTCTACTGGCTACTATCCAACTTTAAATTTATACCCGGCGGGAGAATTATGTTTGGCGCTGGGCAAAACAGAAGAGCAACACTACTAAACTGCTACTACATGCCGATTAAAGAAGATTCAATTGAAGGAATATTCGAATGGTGCAAAGAAGCCGCCAGAACTTATTCATTTGGAGGTGGAGTTGGAACCGACATCTCTATACTCAGACCTAAAGGCGCACCTGTAAACAACTCAGCAATCTACTCAACTGGGGCAGTATCTTTTATGGAGCTGCTTTCTACAACTACCGGCACTATTGGACAATCAGGAAGACGCGGCGCTCTTATGATCACTCTTGAGGTTAGCCACCCTGATATAAAAGAATTCATAGAAATTAAAAATGATTCGGCAAGATCAAAAGTGCAGTTTGCAAACATATCAATCAAGATTTCAGATGAATTTATGGAAGCCGTTGAGAATGATACTGATTTTGAACTTAAATTTGAAAATGAAAAAGTTAAATTCACTAAAACTATTAGGGCAAGAGACGTTTGGGAAGAGCTTGTAAAATCAGCATGGTCATCTGCTGAGCCGGGACTCATTTTCTGGGATTCCGTAAAGAGATATTCTCCGACAGAATATAACGGCATGGAAGTAAATGGAGTTAACCCATGCAGTGAACAAGCGCTTGAGGATTACGGAAACTGCTGTCTTGGAAACATTAACCTTTCCCCATTTGTAAAAAATGCATTTACAGAACATGCTGCCATTGATTGGGAAAACCTGGAGAAAGCATTCCAGTATTCTGTACGCTTCTTAGATAATGTGCTTGATTACAACATGAAAAAGCACCCACTTAGTTTCCAAACAAAAGCCTCCACTAGCTCAAGGCGTATTGGAGTTGGATTTACAGGTTTTGGGGATATGTTGACGAAGCTTAATATTAAATACGATACCGACGAAGGCGTTGAGTTCGCAGATAAGATGTTTGAACACATCAAAAACACTGTTTATGAGGCAAGTACAGATCTTGCTTCTGAAAAGGGCAGTTTTCCTATGTTTGATCTCGACACGCACCTATCAAGTCCGTTCCTAGATACAATTGACGAGCGGATAGTCGAAAAGATTAAAGTACAAGGCCTTAGAAATGCTTGTATATTGACAGTACCTCCTGTAGGTAGCGGCTCAGTTCTTGCTGGAACAACTAGCGGAGTTGAACCTGCGTTCGCACTATCTTACTACAGGCACTCCAAATCTCTTTCAAAAGAAGAATTTAAAGTCTATCACCCACTTGTAACTGAATATATGGAAAAGTTTGATATTCAAAGCGATAGCGAACTGCCGGATACATTCGTTACATCTCACCAAATTTCCCCTGAGATGAGAGTTCGCATGCAGGCCGCAATTCAAAAACATATTGACTCGTGTATTTCAAGCACAGTTAATTTACCTTCTGACATTACATTAGAAGAAGTAGAAAAGATTTATTTCCTTGCTTGGAAACTCGGCTGTAAGGGTATTACAGTTTACAGAGAGGGATCCAGAGAAGGGATATTGGTTACAGAAGAAGAAGCCAAATCCCAACAGCAAGATAAAGACGCAAAAAATCTTCCGACCCAGACCCAGGACGAAGGGATGAACAAAACCCATCACCCCAACCCCATCTCATCCCTTCGTTCATCCTCTAGTGAAGAAGTTAAACCTATAAAAAGACCACAGTGTCTTCAGGGTTTCACAGAGGTTATTAAGACAGGGTACGGAAATCTATACGTAACAGTTAACACATTTGAGGAAAAACCTATTGAAGTGTTTGTTCAGATAGGGAAATCAGGGTATTCAACAATGGCTGATGCTGAGGCAACAGGAAGGTTGGTATCGCTTGCCCTGAGATCAGGAATAGCTGTAGAAGACGTGGTTGAGCAGCTAGAGGGCATTGGGGGATCTTCTCCGGTTTTCTCAGAGGGCAAGTTAGTTATGTCCATCCCAGATGCAGTAGCTACTGTATTGAAAAGGCATTTTGTAGGGGTAAATGAAGCTGGTGTGAATGAGCAATCTACAAAGCAGCCAGCAAAAAGGGCTATGGATTTAAATCTGGAACGATGCCCAGATTGTGGAGACCGCGCTCTGGCATTTGAACAGGGATGCATGACTTGCAGGAGCTGTGGATATTCTAAATGTGATTAACACAAGAAAGAAAATAACAAATTAAGAAAAAGGCCCTGCTCACAAAAGAGTTTGGGTCTTTTTTTATGTAAAAGAATAAAGGAAACTTGCTCTGAGCAAGTGAGAAAGTTGTAAACAAAAACGAAAATAAGGTTAAAATGAAAAGATAATGGCAAAGCAAAAAAAGGGAAGCATAATATCCGGCATCTTTTGGATGTTCTTAATATCTATCTTACTATTCTGGCTGCCGGGATTTGGACCGTTAATCGCCGGAATCGTTGGTGGTAAGAAGGCAGGTGGTATTTCAAATGCAATAATAGCTGTCTTTTTGCCGGCAATCGTACTTGGGGTATTACTGTTATTCTTTACATCCGCTCTCACCGGTGCGCCAATTATAGGGTTTGTAGCAGGAGCCGGAAGCTTTATCCTCGTGATATCAAATGTGGGGCCGCTTTTAATTGGGGCAATTATAGGTGGAATTCTTGATTGATTCCAATAACAGAAATCACGCATTAAACCTTTTATTTAAAGTGAGTCCTGAATAAAAGGATGTTAATTCGTAGTTAGTCCAGCTTATAGAAGGAAGCTCTCTAGGTGTTCCTTGATATCTGAATTGGCAAGTTTACCAAGAGCAGCCTTTTCGATCTGTCTTATTCTCTCGCGTGTTAAGTTAAACCTTTTTCCTATTTCATCCAAAGTGTAAGTGCTGTGCTGATCTATTCCGAATCTCAGCCTTAGTATTTCTTCTTCTCTAGGGTTGAGCAAAGTCAAAGCCTCTCTTAACTTGTCAGTCAAATCGGATTTTGCTACCATTGAGTCTGGAATTACTGTCTCATTGTCAGCAATTGAATCGAGCAGGGTTGTTTTTTCCCCATCCAAGATAGGAGTATCTAAGCTAATTGCATCTTTAGTAGATCTCAATATCCTTTTTACAACTTCAACAGATATTCCCGATTTGCGTGATATTTCTTTCGGTGTAGGCTTTCTATCCAAGGTTTTAGCTAATACAGCATTTACCTTATAAACCCTATTGGCCTGCTCTAAAAGATAAACAGGAACTTTAATTGTTCTTGTTTGGCCCTGCAGAGCTCTTAATATTGCCTGATGAATCCACCATGAGGCATAGGTAGAAAATTTAAATCCTTTCCTGTGATCAAACCTCTCCACAGCCCGCATAAGACCCATATTGCCTTCTTGAATAAGATCGGAAAGGGGCAATCCCCTACCCATATACTTTCTAGAAATGGTGATAACTAATCTGAGATTTGCCTTAACAAATCTCTGTTTCAATTTCTTTGCATTTTCAGAGTAGACCCTAATAAATGCGGTCAGGCTTTTTATACGCTTTTGTATGATTAGACCACTTGTACCGTTTTGGCCGTTATGATGACCATTAAATTTAGCTTTTTGGCT
>JBBDIN010000083.1:0-30787 GCA_040880385.1 Thermodesulfobacteriota bacterium
GTTCCCTTTTCTAAAGCTTCCAGCCATTCTGCTGTTCTTGCTTGTTTTCCGCTTTAATGTCTTTTATCTTGCTAATCAGATGTTCGTTACGCAGAGCTACAGAGTCAGACTGATTTCTCATATGAAGTCTTCCTCTGTTTTTTTTAGTTCAACGGTCAGAGAGCCGATAATTTGCGTTAGCTCCTGATTCTTCTTGCGAATACGGTTTACTTCTCCGCCGTCTTTTTTAGATTCAAACGCTCTGTGAGCTTCAGATAAGAACTTGTCACGCCAGGCGTAGTATTGGTTTTGATGTATTCCGTACTCGTTACATATCTCTGAAACTGGTCTGCCGGATAAACCTTCAAGTACTATCTTGGTCTTGGTTTTAGAGTCTCATGTCCTTCGTTTCATTGCTGTCTCCCACTGTGTTTTACAGATATTCTACTAGCTTCTTAATGGGGTTTGATCTCAACCGCTGCTATTCTTGGAATAGTTGGTTTTATGGTAATGAGAAGAAGGAAACTAGCAGCTTAAAACAAAGTAAATATATTGTGTTTTGAAATTTACAAAGGGAGCTTGGCATTAATAGTGTCAGTTCCCTTTTTTTGAATTATTGACCCAAGAATTGAGAACCCCCTGCTATTAAGTTAATCTTCTCCCCAATCTATGAACGAATCTATAAACGAAGAAAAAATGTCATTTATGGATCACTTGACGGAACTGAGGCGGAGACTAATTTGGTCGCTGCTTGCCATTGTTATATTGTTTGCTCCGGCTTATTATTTCTCAAACGAAATTTTTGAATTTTTAATGAAGCCTCTTATTGAGAATCTTCCAGAGGGAAGCTCTTTAATTTTCACTCGTCCGGCAGAGGGTTTCACTACATATTTAAAAGTATCTTTTTTTGCAGCTCTATTCTTAGCTGTGCCTTTTCTTCTCTATCAAGCGTGGAGATTCATCGCCCCCGCTCTATACAAAGAAGAAAAACAGATAGTAATCCCGTTTATATTCTTTGGCTCTCTTTTCTTTGGATTAGGGGCGGCATTTTGTTACTACGTTGCCTCACCTCCTGCGTTTAAGTTCCTATTGAACGAGTACTCCTCAGAATATGTAAAGGCTTTTCCAACAATTCGTGAAGCGCTATCATTCTTCATGGCTCTAATTTTCGGTTTTGGCCTCGTTTTTGAATTTCCCCTAATAATTTTTATATTGGCTAGAATTGGTATAGTCACAAGTAAATGGTTGAGAGAAAAGAGAAAGTACGCAGTTATCATAAGCGCTATGACTGCAGCGATTCTTACACCCACCACTGACGCTATATCTATGATGTTGATGTTTGTTCCAATTATTATTTTTTATGAGCTGGGAATTCTGGTTGCATGGCTTTTCGGTAAGAAAAAGAAAAAAGATGATTCAGAGGAAGAAACATTTAACTGATTCCCGGATTGACTTTGTTCGCATTAGAAAATAAATTTTTTAACTGAAACAAATTCTTGATAATTGCAAAGGTCACACAATTTTATTCAACGAGGTGATATGGATGGCTACTAAAGATACTAAAAATAAAATTAGGGATCTTAGACACCCGATAACTTACAAAAGAGAAAACGGCAAATTTGACGTTGAATGGTATTTAAAGCACGACAAAAGAAACTGGGTGCTGCCCAAAGTTCTAAAAGAACAGGCCAAGAAGTTAGGGAAGAAACCATTTTTGCAGTTTGGATATAACAAACCGCTTAGCTTTTATCAAACCAATAAGCTCGCAAACAAAATTGCAAACGGCCTTATGGATATGGGAATTAAAAAAGGCGATAAAGTCGCTGTCTATATGCCCAACTCTGACGACTATGTAATTACATGGTTTGGAATTCTGAAAATGGGCGCCGTTATGGTTCCTATCAATACAGGCTATAAGATGGATTTCCTTCAGTACATAATAGACAGCTCCGACTCAATCGTGCTCTTTATTGCAGAAGAGTATCTTGAGCGTATGCCTCCTATAGCAAAGAAGATTCCTCAACTAAAAAATGTAATTGTATGGACCAGAGACGGTTCTCCAAAATATGACAAGCACGGATACAACTTTAAGAAGATGACTTCTTATTCAGAGTTCATTACTCCTCAAAAAACAACTGAGCCCAAGGTCGAAATTACGTTTGTCGATCACGCCCGTCTTATGTATACGTCGGGAACCACAGGGAGATCAAAAGGAGTAGTGAGACCCTGCGCCGCGGATTATTCAAGCGCCAGAAACTATGCAGAGATTATGGATGTGGGCCCAAATGATGTTTGCTTCACTTGTCTGCCGCTCTTTCATTCAAACGCCATGGTTATGAGTGTATATCCTGCGCTTATTATGGGCGCTAAGGTTGTGGTAGAAGAAAAATACAGCGCGAGTCAGTTCTGGAAATGGATGGTTGATCACGAGATCACAAAGTTTAATTTAGTAGGCACGATTTCTTACTTCATGTGGAACACTCCAGCCGTGCCTGAGGAAAAACAGCATAAGGTAAAACTAGTTCTAGGCTCACCTGCACCACATGACATAATCGAAGAGTTTATGGAAAGATTTAATTTCAAATTTATGGAAGGCTACGGCCTTACCGAAATTGGACAGTGCACCTGGATGCGCCCCGGGGAAGTTTTTAGAGTCGGCTCGTGCGGGAAGGAAGCCCCGGGATATGAAATTAAAATTGGAGACCCGGAAACAGATGAGGAAGTCCCAAGAGGGGAGATAGGCGAGATAATTGTTCGCCCAAGAACCCCTAACGTGATGCTTCATTACTACAACAAAATGCCTGAGAAAACAGAAGAGGATTTCCGCAACTTTTGGTTTCACACTGGGGACGCAGGAAGGATGGACAAGGACGGATATATCTACTTTGTAGACAGGGTCAAAGATTACCTCAGATGCAAAGGAGAGAATATCAGCTCTTTTGAGGTTGAAAAAACAGTTGGCTCTCATCCCGATGTTGAAGAGTCTGGAGCTATAGGAGTAAAAGCTGAGAACGGCCGCTACGCTGAAGACGAGCTCATGATCGTGGTTGTTCCCAAAAAAGGTAAGACGATTGATCCGATAAAACTTATAAAGTTTTTAGAGCCGAAGATGCCTTACTTTATGATTCCAAGGTTTATTAGGTTTGAGAAATCACTTCCCAAAACAGGAACACTAAGAGTTCAAAAAAATAAGCTGCGTGATAAGGGTATTACAAAAGACACCTGGGATATGAAAAACTCAGGTTATAAAGTTAAGAGGTGAATATTAATTGATCCAGAATTAGGTTAAAATATTAACGGTTAAGATTGTTAAAGGAGGAGTATATGTTGAGAATAAGTTACGTTTTAATTCTAGCGATTTTCATTGGCACATTGTCATCATTTAATTCACTCGCAGAAGACTCACTTGGGGTTTCTGAGTTCCGGAAACTCTATGACAGCCTTTTGTCCGGCAAAACCCTTGTGAATGAATCACAGCAGGATGGAACAGTTGTAAAAAAAGAAAAAATTTACGGAAAAGCCATCAATACCGGAGACGGAGATTTTGATATTCCAGTTACCCAGGTTATCACATATACCAAAGACGGGAAACTCGAATTGAAAGTAAAAGTCAATATTATCGACAGAGTTAACGATCTTGGAGGCCGAGCAATAATCCAAGAAGAGATTGCTGGTATTAGCGTGCTTGAAGAAGGGGATAAAGTCCCTGAAGATTCAAACGAGACTGAGTTTGGCGGAATTTACCGTGTAGGCAAAAATGCTCAAGGCGGGTTCGATGTACAGAACTTCTCGTTAACACCATCTCTTCTAATAGAAGGTGAGAATTTATCTCTCGCAGGTTCAATGATCACTTATTCTTGTTCTACACAAGATGCTAAAACTGTTTGTAACTACACAGTGCGTGATTTTGAGCTTGGAGATTACGAGCCTTATAAGGGATATCAAATTGGGAAACCAATTGGCGGGGACTTTACCGAGACTTTTGTAAGTAAATAGGTTTCTAATAAACTCAGGTTTCTAATAAACTCATGGAGACGAACTAATGAAAAAAATTACTTATCTTTTGGTATTAATGATTATTTCTTCATCTTATGTTTTTGCGGATCCTGTAGTAGATCCTGCAAGCATTAAGAATCAGGACAAATACTACAGAGACAATGCAGAGTGTAAAGCGTTAGCTAAAGACAATAAAGGTGGTGTAGGCAATGTTGCTAAAAACACCGCAATTGGAGCCGGGGTTGGAGCTGGTACTGGAGCATTGCTTGGCGCAATTGGAGGTAGTGTCGGCAAGGGTTTGGGTATAGGGGCTGTTGTAGGCGGCGTTGCCGGTGGTGGTACGAGCATTTATAAAAACCACAAAAATTATGACGAAATCTACAAGAACTGCATGAGAGGAAGAGGATACAGGGTTTTAAATTAATTCTATAATAGAGCAAGGCTCATTTATTTAAGGTCTTTCAGCGCTCTGTGAAGTTCTCAGAGAAGCGGAATGGTCAAATTTATATAAAGACTGTATTAGATAGCCGTTTCCAATATTAGCACGATCAAAAAACCTACAAAGAACATAGTTGTAGAAAAAGTTGAGTCCCGCTCTCCTTTATGAGCTTCAACTAGCAATTCCTCAGTTACCAAATATAGAAGCGCTGCCACAGCAAAGGCTATAATGCCTTCTAAGGCAGAGCCATGGATTCCTTGGAGAATGGTTCCACCAATAGTAGCCCCAATTAAAACCAACAATGAAAGAATAATTGTTGTTCCTATTATTTTTGTTTTGCTTTTACCTTCTTTTGCTAGAGTTGAGGCAACAGACAGAGCCAAAAATAATAGCTCAATTGCAAGGGCAATTGTGATAATAATTCCAGCTTTTAGACCTACATCAAAGCTGACTCCAATAAGAAGACCATCAATAAACACATCAATCCCTGATGCTATTACTAACCCTCCGGACCCCCCAGCCCCTTCAAATTTCTGAGCCCCCTTTCTAACAATCAACATAAGCGCTACTCCAGAGGAGAAGCCAATAATTAGAGGGAGCATTTTTAAATTGGTTACTAGTTCCGGTAAGAGTTCAAGCGCTACAGCAGCAAAAACGACACCAGCTGCAAAATGCTGAACTGTAATTCTGGTTCTTTCTCCGGGAGATCTGTATGCGGCAGCTATTCCGCCGATAATCGTCACCACGACTGGTATTAAGACATATGTAAGAACAGTTTGTAGGGAATCTTGCATCTCTTCGTCCGTAAAACATGTAGAATTTAACTGTTTACCTTATGGTAATCGAATTCGACAGAAACTTTTTCTTGAACCACAACTCTAATTCTCATATCTAAGTTATATTGTAAGACCCTTTAGATTTTTTTGAGAAAGTGTTACTGTATTTCTGAGCGAATAATTATGAAAAGAAAACTGCTATTACTTATAATATTTTCATCACTGCTTGCCTGTGGTAAGGCTGAGTATAAAACCCCTGATTTGGGCGGGCTATATAGTAAGGCTGCGAGAAGGTCCCATGACCATGGTAATGCTGTAATAGTAATACCGGGGATTCTTGGTTCAAAATTAAGGGACGGCGAGAGTGGACAGCTTGTTTGGGGAGCTTTTGAAAAGAGCACGGCTAATCCTGAAACTCCACAAGGTGCAAGACTTATGGCTATTCCCATGGAAAAAGGCGTGCCTTTAAGCAAGCTGACTGATAATGTGCATTCGGACGGCGCCTTAGATAGGGTAAAGGTAAGTCTCTTTGGTCTTCCAATAGAATTAAACGCGTATGTGAATATCCTTAGCACTCTGGGCGCCGGAGGTTATTTGGATGACCAGCTTGCCTCAAACGAGCTCAATAATATTGATTATGGAGATGATCATTTTACTTGTTTTCAGTTCGATTATGACTGGCGGCTTGATAATGTAGAAAATGCGAAGAGACTAAATGCTTTCATTGAAGAAAAAAGAGCTTATATATTAGAAGAATACAAGAAACGGGGCATTGACAAGGACGATGTTAAGTTTGATATTGTTGCTCATTCGATGGGTGGTCTCGTTACTAGATATTTCTTGCGCTACGGAAAGAATGATCTTCCACAGGACGGCTCAATCCCCGAAGTGACATGGGACGGGGCACAATATGTAGATAAAGTAATAATTATCGGGACACCCAACGCCGGTGCTGTAGGCGCAGTCGAAAATTTATTCGAAGGCCCGAGCTTCGGACCACTGTTGCCGAAATATGAGCCGGCTATTATAGGGACTATGCCTTCTTCTTATCAACTATTACCAAGAACAAGACACCGCGCAATATTAGATGAGAATAGAAACGAAGTTGATATCATGGACGCAGATTTATGGGTTGAAAACGGCTGGGGACTTGCCGATCCAAACCAAGCCCATGTTATTGAGTGGCTGCTACCTGATGTTTCTGATCCTAACGAAAGAAGAGAGATCGCAATAGATCATCTCAGAAAGTCTCTTAAAAGGGGAAAACAGTTTCAGGAAGCAATAGATCAGCCGGCAAATCCTCCTGAGAATTTAAAACTGTACCCGGTGATGCTATACCGACCGGATCGGCAGTCACTGTGGATTCCTCCAAAGAGCATTATAAAATCACAGATTATGAACCGGGTGACGGGACGGTTACCCGCTCAAGCGCACTCATGGACGAGAGAGCGGGCGGTATATGGACTCCGTATCTGAAATCCCCTGTCAATTGGTCAAACGTAATGTTTCTTTTCACAGACCATTTAGGGTTAACAAAAGATCCCGCATTCAGCGACAATGTGCTTTACATACTACTGGAGCAGCCAGCTAACTAATCGTCGGTATGAAGTGTCAGCTCTTTCGTCCTTAGTAAATATGAAATCTTTCCTGGAGTAATTTAATTGTCCTCAACAAAATCTTTTAAAGAAATAATAAGAAATTCTAAAAAAGCTCTCTTGATCGGTATTGGAGGGGGTGGGGATATTGTCGGCACTATACCAACAGCCGATCTTCTCCAGATGTTCGACATCGAATGTATCTATGGAGGTTTATCCTGGGAGAGATTTACTTATGACCCCATGCCCGGCCCCAGAACATTTGAAGAGGCAAAAAATGTCCGGAAGTTAAACGACGTTGTCTGGTATGCAAATAAGGACAGTGTAACAATTACCGGAGCCAGGTTCGCTGAGTCGGGTTTTTCTGAAGTTATAGGCGAAGGGACCTTACTAGTGGGAATAAACTCCGGTCCTGACGCTATAGCAGAGGGTCTTTTAGATGCGGCCCACAAACTTGAGGCAGATTTAATAATCGGTGTTGACGTGGGTGGCGACGTTATCGCTCAAGGGCACGAGCCTGGACTTATGAGCCCCCTTGCAGATTCAATGATGACAGCTGCTTTTGCCAGGATTGAGTCAGAAGTCTCATCACTAATAGGCCTTTTCGGATACGGTAGTGATGGAGAGCTTACTCCTGAAGAGCTTGAGGCTTCCATGAAGCTCAAGTTAAAAAAAGGTGCGGTTCTTGGAAGCTGGGGGATAACTCAAGATGCGCTCAGGAAACTTGAAGAAGTTATTGCAGTGGTTCCTACTGAAGCAAGCCGTTTGCCTGTTTTATATTCAAAGGGAGAATGTGAAGAAGCTACTATCAGAAACGGCACAAGACCCGTTTCACTTTCAATGGCCTCCACAGTTACATTCTACTTCTCACCTTCCGTATTATATGAAAACTCCAAAATGGCCAAAGCTGTTTCAAAATCCAAGAGCATTGAAGAAGCAAATGATGCGCTGCATTTGTTAGATATTCGAACGGAGCTTGATCTCGAAAGAGATATGTATCAACAAAAAGATGGTTAGATTTTGAATTGACTTTTCAGAGTCATATAAGTCTTAAAATACCAATGAAAAGACTATCTCTTTGCGCTCAGTAAAACTTGGATTCAACATAAGTTTGACACCCAGATTTTATCATGTTAAATACTTAAGATTTTTTAAATATCTGCCCAAGGAAAAGCACTCTTAAATGAGTTTAGAAGAATCGGGACATCTCTCGATAGAACAGTTCTTTATAGCACTTGCTCTTATCCTAATATTCTCCAAGATTTTCGGGGAGTTAGCCGAGCGTATCAAGCAGCCCTCAGTGCTTGGGGAGCTTGTTGCCGGTGTAATTCTAGGAGGAAGCGTACTTGCTGTTGTGCCTTCTGTATCCGGAATGGCGGGGTACGATACCTTCCATTTACTCGCCGAAGTCGGCGTTGCAATTCTTTTATTTGAAATTGGTTTAGAAACTGACCTTAAAGACCTCATAAAAGTCGGACCTACTTCCACTATAGTTGCAATAATAGGTGTTGTTGTTCCATTCGCGCTTGGTTTTGCAAGCATTATTGCATTTGAGAAGTACGGATTGCTTGGAGGAATTGATCCGAGTTTAAATATACTTATTGCTATAACCGCAGGGGCCACCTTAACGGCAACTAGCGTTGGCATCACTGCCCGAGTGCTTTCAGATATGAATCGCCTGCAGAGTGGTGAGGCCAAGATCATTCTCGGCGCAGCAGTTATAGATGATATTTTGGGTTTGATAATCTTAGGTGTAGTCACCGGACTAATTGAAGCTTCAGCAAGCGGGGATGGAGCCGGAATTTCAACGCTAGGTGTAGGAATAATTTTCGTTAAAGCTTTTGGCTTCCTTATTGTAGCGATAGTAGTTGGAAATTTGATATCTAAGAAGCTATTTAATCTGGTTGAGATGATGAAAGTCAGAGGGGTTTTACTATTAAGCGCTCTATCTTTTGCTTTCATCTTTGCTTTTCTAGCAAGTCTGGTAGGCTTAGCACCTATTGTTGGTGCATTTGCCGCAGGATTAGTCTTAGCAAACACCCATCAATTCAAGTCTATTGAGAGGAATTTAAAGCCGGTTTCGGATTTTTTTACGCCCATATTTTTTATTATGGTGGGAGCAGCGGTAGATGTTTCGGTGTTTAATCCGTTTGTCAGTAAAAATATACCGATACTCTTGATAGCTTTGATACTGTTCGTTGTTGCTGTAATAGGTAAATTTGTAAGTGGATTTGCTGTTTTCAAGAAGGGGATCAGCAAAAGCGTTGTTGGCGTAGGTATGATACCCAGGGGTGAGGTCGGGCTTATTTTTGCCCAGGTCGGGCTTACTTATGGAATATTTACCTCAGAGTTGTTCTCAGCTATGACAGTGATGGTTATGTTAACCACATTTATTGCTCCGCCACTATTGAAAATTATGTTTGCAAAGAGCAAAGATACAGCACAAGAGTCTTCATAGGAATAATCTTCATAGGAATAATAAGGAGATAAAACATTATGTATTTTGAACGGCTAAAACAATTTATCTTTTATTCTCTGGCACTTGTTATGATAACAAGTACAGCCCATGCTGCTTCAGAGGATCTGTTGAGTGTGAATTACACTGTTTTCATACAGATCGTAATATTTTTAATCGCCATTTTCATATTAAATAAACTTGTGTTTAAGCCTTTTCTGAACCTTGTTGATAGAAGAGATATGCTCACAAGAGGAGCAATTGAAGAAGCTCATGAGCTTGAAGAGAAGGTAAAGGCAATTATTGAAGAATACGATCTAAAGTTAGATGAAGCTCGAGCTCTCGCTGCCCAAGAGCGTAGCAAGTTAGTTCTCGAAGGGCAGAAAGTGGCTGGAGAAATAATAGGCAAAGCCAGAGAAGAAGCTGGAGTTTTTCTAGAAGAGGCTAAGGTTAAGCTTGAGGCCGATACCAAAGAAATAAAAGAAAAAATAAAAGGCGATATAGATGAATTAGCCACGGATATAGCCTCAAAAGTTTTAGGAAAGGAAGTGGGGATTTGACAGACTTTGAAATAATAAACCTTTTACTCACTAATTCCTCTGAAGGCGGCAATGTTTTTAACTGGAGATATGTTTTTGAACATACAGTTAATTTAGTACTTCTCCTTGGAGTTTTGGTCTACTTTCTAAAAGATTCTGTAAGAAATTTCCTGGTTGAGAGAAAAGGATCTATCAGCAGTGAAATTGATCATGCTCAGCATACTATCTCAGAAGCTAAGAAGAAATATGAAGAATACGCAGAGAAGCTCAAGGGAATAGAAGACGAAATTAACAGCATAAAAGATAGTATCGTTAAACAGGGCGGGATAGAAAGAGAAGAAATTGTAAAGCACGCTAATTTAGCTTCTGAGAATATTAAAAAAGAAGCCCAAGAAACTATACGATTTGAAGCTCAGAGGGCGAAGCAAGAAATTCAGTCTGAAGTAGTTACTCTAGTACTAGCAATAGCAGAGAGAGTAATTAAAGAGAATTTGAGCGAGCCTGATAAACAAAGGTTTGTTGACGATTTTACTAATAACGTAGGGGATGAGAAATGGCATCAATCGCAACACTAAGAGATCTCTCTGAAGCTCTAGTACAAAGTGCTAAAGAAGAAAATAAGCTTGATAAAATAACATCTGATATTGAAGACTTCTATTCTATTCTTTCAAGCAGCACAGAGCTTAAAAATGTGCTCTGGAGCTCAACCTATGATCTCAAAGAAAGAGAAGGGGTAACCACAGATATAGCATCAAAAAGAGGCTACGACAGCCTTACTTCTAATTTTCTTAGCTTGGTTCTTGAACTGGGCAAGTTTAAATCTCTTTTGAATTCTGAACAAACTATTGTTCAAAAACTCAGAAAAGCTTCTGGAAAAATTAAAGCTGAGATAGTAATGGCTTCAAATCCTTCAGAAGAAGATTTGAGCAAAGTAAAGGCAAAATTAAGCGAAGTTATGGGGCAGGAAGTTGAGGTTACATCCAAGGTTGATCCTAAGATAATCGGGGGAATAATCGCAAAAGTTGAAGATAAAGTGTTCGATGGTAGTATTAAAACCCAACTTGAGAGAATCAGAGGTATCCTCTCTCAATCCTAAAGTGTTAAAAATTGAAAAGTTAAGAGTTTATAAAGTTATAAGGAGTCAATAAGATGCAGGATTTAAAGATAGAAGAGATTGGCGAAATATTAAGAAATAGGATCAAAGGTTACGATACTAAGGTTGAGACCTCAGAAGTCGGAACTGTTATCTCTATTGGTGATGGAATCGCCCGTGCATATGGACTTGATCAAGCTATGTCAGGCGAGCTTGTAGAGTTTCAGAGCGGCATTATGGGACTAGTTCTAAACCTTGAAGAGGACAACGTCGGTATTGCTCTCTTCGGCGAAGATACCCAGGTGCAGGAAGGCGACATAGTAAAACGTACCGGTAGAATCGCAGAGGTTCCTGTCGGCGAAGACATGAAGGGAAGGGTAGTAAATGCCCTAGGACAGCCAATTGACGGAAAAGGTGAAATTACGAGCACCGAAACAAGACAGATTGAGGTTAAGGCTCCAGGGGTTGTTTACAGACAATCTGTGAGCGAGCCTCTTCAGACGGGAATTAAATCAATTGATGCTATGATCCCGATTGGTAGAGGACAGAGAGAGTTAATCTTGGGTGATCGTCAGATCGGAAAGACGGCGATTGCAATTGATACTATAATTAACCAAAAAAATGAGGATGTATACTGCATCTACGTAGCCATTGGGCAAAAACAGTCAACTGTGGCCCAGGTTATGGACAAGTTAAAAGAACACGGCGCCATGGAATACACGACTATTGTTGCTGCTACTGCAAGTGACCCGGCTCCGTTTCAGTTTATTGCTCCTTATGCGGGTTGTGCCCTTGGAGAATATTTCAGAGACACAGGAAGGCATGCACTGGTTATCTATGATGACTTAACCAAACATGCATGGGCATATCGTCAGTTGTCATTGCTGCTCAGAAGACCTCCAGGTCGTGAGGCTTATCCCGGAGACGTTTTCTATCTCCATTCCAGACTCCTTGAGCGTGCGGCTAAAATGAGAGACGAAGACGGCGGCGGATCATTAACTGCGCTTCCAATTATTGAAACACAAGCAGGGGACGTTTCCGCATACATTCCGACTAACGTAATCTCGATTACGGACGGGCAGATTTATTTAGAGAGTGATCTTTTCTACTCAGGTATAAGACCGGCTATTAACGTTGGACTTTCAGTGTCCAGGGTAGGTGGCTCAGCTCAGATCAAGGCTATGAAAAATGTAGCTGGTACATTAAGACTAGAATTAGCGCAATATAGAGAGGTTGAGGCCTTTTCTCAATTTGCTTCAGACTTGGATAAAGCAACCCAGGCTCAGCTAGCCCGAGGTAGCAGACTTGTTGAATCTCTAAAGCAGGGGCAGTATGAGCCGCTTGCAGTTGAGAAGCAGGTTCTAATTATCTATGCAGTTACAAAAGGATATGTAGATGACTATCCTGTTGAGTCAGTAGGCAAATTTGAGAAGGAACTCTACTCATTCTTTGATTCAAGTTATCCAAATCTTTTAGAAGAAATAAAGACTAAAAAAGTTATTTCAGATGAATTAGAAGAGAGTGTTAAGAGTGCGCTTGGCGAACTTAAAAACCAATTAGGAGATTTATCATAGTATAGGAGATTGTAGAATCTCTAAACTAATATAATCATGGCAAGCTTAAGACAAATCAAAACTAAAATAAGCAGTGTTAAGGGCACAAGCAGAATAATGAGCGCTATGAAGCTTATTTCTGCTGTAAAGCTAAAGCGTGCTCAGGATCTTTTGATGGCCTATCGTCCATATTCTGATGCTTATCAAGAGACTACTCTAAATGTTGCAAAAAGATGTGATCCAGAATCGCATCCTCTACTTAGAAAAACAGATGAGCCAAAAAAGCTGCATCTTGTTTTCCTAACATCAGACCGAGGGCTTTGCGGTAGTTTTAACACTAGCCTTATCAGAAAACTTGAGACATATATAGTTGCTGATACCAAAACCTATGACGAAGTTACATTTAGCTTCTTAGGCAGACGTGGTAGGGATCATTTTGCAAAAGAAGGTTTTAAGGTATCAAGTAGTTATATCGGTATCACAGAAAGAAACTACACTGAAATATCAGAGAAGGTGTCTGAAGAATTAACCAGGGAATTCATTAAAGGCGACAGCGATGAAGTCATATTAGTATACAATTACTTCAAATCTGCTTTGACTCAAGAAATTACATATGAAAAAGTTCTTCCTATAGAGGCTAGTTCTGAGTCTGAGGACGAAAACCTTGTTGATTATTTATATGAGCCCAATAAGAAGGGAATCTTAAGCGAGCTTCTTCCTAAATATATTCAGGTTAGGGTTCAAAGGGCCATTCAAGAATCAATGACTAGTGAGCATGCTTCTCGTATGACTGCAATGGAAAATGCAACAAGTAATGCAAATGATGTAATTAAAAACCTCACCCTTTTATACAATAAAACTAGACAAGCCATGATTACAACAGAACTCATGGACATCGTAAATGGAACTGAGGCATTAAGTAAAGGAGACGATTAAGATGGACACAAATACTAATAACAATATGGGAAAAGTTGTACAGATTATGGGACCTGTTCTAGATGTTGAGTTTAAGGACGGCGAGCTCCCTCCCATCTACACAGCACTAAAGCTTACAAACCCACTGATTAATGATCAGCAATGGAATCTAATCGTTGAAGTAGCTCAGCAGTTAGGAGGCAACCGAGTCCGCTGTATTGCTATGGACTCTACAGAAGGCCTTAAAAGAGGCGAGGATGCGCTTAATACAGGAGAAGGCATTACAGTTCCTGTAGGAAAAGAGGCCCTTGGCCGAATGGTAAACGTCGTTGGAGAGCCTATCGATGAAGCTGGACCTGTGGCTACCAAACTGCGTTGGCCAATTCACCGTGAAGCGCCTAAGTTTGTTGAGCAAAGCACGAAACTAGAGCTTTTTGAAACTGGAATTAAAGTTATTGACCTTATTGCCCCGTTCCTTAAAGGAGGAAAGATTGGGCTTTTCGGCGGTGCTGGAGTAGGGAAAACAGTTCTTCTAATGGAACTTATTCACAACGTTGCTAAAGAATACGGTGGAGTATCCGTGTTTGGTGGTGTTGGAGAAAGAACACGTGAAGGAAATGACCTCTGGCATGAGATGAAAGACTCAGGCGTTATTGAGAATACCGGACTCGTATTCGGACAGATGAACGAGCCACCTGGAGCTAGAGCTAGGGTTGCTCTTACAGCTCTTACGCTTGCTGAGTACTTCCGTGATGAAGAAGGTCAGGACGTACTACTATTTATCGATAACATCTTCAGATTTACTCAGGCAGGATCAGAGGTGTCAGCACTTCTGGGAAGGATCCCTTCAGCTGTGGGTTATCAGCCGACACTTGCTACAGACCTTGGAGAGCTTCAAGAGAGGATTACTTCCACGGTTAAAGGTTCTATTACCTCTGTACAAGCAATCTATGTTCCTGCGGATGACTTAACTGACCCGGCTCCTGCGACCACATTTGCCCACTTAGACGGTACGACTGTTCTTTCACGTCAGTTAACAGAGCTTGGAATTTATCCTGCTGTGGATCCGCTCGATTCAACATCACGTATTCTTGATCCACAAATCGTAGGACAAGATCATTATGATACTGCTCGTCAGGTGCAGGAAGTTCTACAGCGTTACAAACAGCTTCAAGAAATCATTGCTATCCTAGGTATGGATGAGCTATCAGAGGAAGATAGGCTCGTTGTTGCCAGGGCTAGAAAAGTACAGAGATTCCTCTCACAGCCGTTCCACGTAGCTGAGCAGTTCACAGGTACACCTGGTAAATATGTGCCTATTAAGGAGACCATAGAGGCCTTTAAAGAGGTTATCTCAGGTGCAATGGATGATATCCCTGAGCAGGCATTTTATATGGTCGGAAACCTCGATGAAGTTCGTGAGAAAGCAAAAGAAATTATTTCATAATAAGAAAATAACGAATTAGGGGTTTACTTGCCCCTCAATTAGTTCTTAAATGGATTAAGATTTTATAGGAGAGATTGAAAATTGGCTGACCGTATACATTTAAAAGTTATTACACCAACTGAGCTTGTAGTCGATGAGCAAGTTGATGAAGTAGTAGCTCCCGGAGAAGTTGGAGAATTTGGAATCTTACCCGGACATGTTCCATTCCTTACTACCCTTCACTCAGGTGAACTTAAGTACAAAATTGGCAACTCGGAAACTAAGCTTGTTGTAGAAGGCAGAGTTGCCGATGTAAGAGACGATACTGTAAGTATTCTTACTGACGGCGTCAAAAAGAATTAGGATTATCCCTTTCCGCTTCAATAACTAAGTATTTCAACCCCCAATAACTAGATATTTCCAGCAAATATAATACAATTAAGTGTGTCATCTATATTTCCGGAGATAACTCCATGCCAGTAACAAAAGAAAACTCTGAAGCTCTAATAATTCGCAATGATTCCGAAGGAATTTCTACCCTTATCCTGAACAGACCTAAGTCCTATAATGCTCTCTCTATCTCATGTATGGAGGGTCTACTAAACGAGATAACAACTATTTCAGAAGATCCCTCAATAAAGGTGGTTATTATTTCCGGTTCGGGAAAAGGCTTTTGCGCGGGGCATGATATGAAAGAAATGCGTGCAAATCCTGAGAGGGAGTTTTATGAAAAAACTTTTGATATATGCTCTGAGATGATGATGTCTATTATCAATTGCCCAAAACCTGTTATAGCTAAAGTTCGCGGGATTGCAACTGCAGCGGGCTGCCAGCTCGTATCCACATGTGATCTGGCGGTAGCTGATGAAAATGCAAGGTTCGCCACCCCCGGAGTGAATATAGGATTATTCTGCTCCACTCCAATGGTTGGCCTATCTCGGAATGTAACAAGAAAGCATGCCATGGAAATGTTGCTGACGGGTGATTTTATCTCGGCCCAAAGAGCATATGAGATAGGTCTTGTAAATAGAGTAGTCCAGGAGGCTGAGCTGGATAGCGCTACTTTAGGATTGGCCACCAAGATAGCTGCCAAATCTCCGTTAACTCTCAAAATTGGCAAAGAAGCATTTTATAAACAGTTGGATAAAGATATGTCCGGGGCGTATGAGTACTGCAGCAGGGTTATGGTAGAAAACATGATGGCTCGTGACGCAGAGGAAGGAATAGATGCGTTCTTAGAAAAAAGAAACCCTGTTTGGCACGGCAAGTAATTATTAAAAGCTAAATTGAAGAGGGTTGCTTTTTTATCTGAATTAATATAAAACCAAAGCAGCCTAGGTCTTTGCTTTTTTAGTCGTTTTTCTGCTCGTTCCGGTTGTCGCTCTGGGTGTCGTTTTGGTAGCTGGCTTGGGTGTTGCTTTGCGCCTAGGTTTTTTGTCTTCTTTCATGGCCTTCTTGCCGCCCTCGACAGCGCCTAACACCGCAAACTGAAGGACTTTCGTAGCCTTGTGCAAAACATCCGTTGAGCTCTTCATAATCTCGGATGCCGAATCGCTCACTTTTTTAGCAACATCCGCAGATAACTTTGTAAGATCACTTTGTTTGGTCTTGCCTATTTTTGTTTTTAACGTCATGACATCTCTTTTGATCTCGTCAAGATGTAGCACAACCTTGTGCTTGCTTTCCTCTTTAGGTTTACTTGGTCTTCTTGCTGTAGGGTTACTCGGTTTTCTTACTGCCATATTACTCATACCTCCCGATTTATTTTAATTGTCATCGCCCGCAGTGGCTGTTCGCATAATTTTATTTAGTATAATTTAAAGTATATACAGCATAACGGATAACTACAATATGTGCCGCATTCTTTACATAATGATAATAGTGTTGCTTTGATAGACCCTGAAACATCTTAGAAATCGTACGCAAGCGGATACTGTCCGCCGGGCATGGCCACATTCCAACTTAAACCGTGCTTGACAAAAGGGGAGCAGTACAAGTTTAAGCCTCTTAACACCGTCTTAACAAACTTTAATTATATTACTCCTCTATCCCTATTGAGGGTAAGCTCCTGAACCTAAGGATAATTTTCAAAATAATTTCACTTGCTATAATCTTAGGAGAATCTAACATGATTAAATTCTTTATGTTGAGTGCAATATCTTTCTTGTTCATAATATCATCAGCAATTTATTGTACAGCTGAAATAAATTTAAAAGAGCGATCATATGTAAAAGAAAGTATAGGATTAGAAGTTGCAAAAAAAGGTAGGCTTTTTATTGGTATGACGAAAACAGAGGCATATGAAATCGAGGGCGTACCTTATCGTGTTAGGAGGCTTGAGGGTGAGGATGGAAAGGAAATGTGGGTATATAGATGTAACAATGAAGAGGGTTTTGATGAGGACTGTTTGTATCTATACTTTAGCGGTGATGAATTAGATAAAATACAGAGGCCATAATAAATTAATCGGTGTAAACAATGAATAAAATATCATTTTTTCTATTATCTGCGATATTAGCTTTTTTGATTGCGAAAGGGGCTTATAGTCAGAACGAGACTTTGACTCTTTCGTCTCTTTTCGGGACCAATCAAATTCTCGTTGTTGGGGAATCTTACGGTCAGTCTGAGTCAACAGATTTTCTTGCTAAAATAGTTGCAGAATATATCGCCGAAGGGGGCTGTCTTAAAGTTGGTCTCGAAATTCCATCTGAGCAACAAGAAGCATTGGATAGCGCAATGAGAGGGAAGGTTTCAATTTCGGATGTGGAAATAGATAATGTAATAGATCATGATAGCTACAGAGAAATGCTTGTTAGTTTTAGCGATCAAATTATTGCGGGAAAATGTTTGTCCGTTTATGCAATTAATTCTCCAAGCTCAATTCCGGTAACTAAGGACGCTTGGATGGAGCAGGAAGTTGTGAAAATAATCGATGACAAGCCCGTTGTGCTTCTAGTTGGCAATAAGCATGCAGTGAAGGATTACAACTCTACCGATGACGAGTCAAGTAAGCTGTTAACACAGCGTTTGCGGGCTAGAAGTTTTGGAGTTACTTCGGTGCTACAACATTGGATGCCCGGTATATGTGGAACTAAGACTGTCAAATTATATGATACGACTACGGATGCTAAATCGAAGATTTATGTTAAAGCTGCCATCGGTGAATTGAGTGCAGCTATGCCGGAGAAAGTTTCAATGGTTAGTGACGGCGTTTTAGTCTGGAGCTGTGAAAGAATAACAGTTAAGGAAGTTGATACAGAAGTCGGTGATGTAACCAACAGGAAATTAATCATTGATGTGAGTAAGTACGATGTTGTTGAGAGAGACGAAGATGTACTTAAAAAAATAAGATGGGGCATTAAACACGAGTATCCAATTGTTGGGATGAATATGGATGAGGCTAGAGAAGCGATGGGTGAGCCTGATAAGATCGAAAAAGCTGATAATGTTGAGCAATGGACATATCGGTGCTCTGATGACGACGGCTTTGATTACGACTGTTATATCCTAAGGTTTCTAGATGGTTCATTGGTGAAATTCGACAACTTAGAGTAGTGTTGAAATCTAAGGATTCTGAATATTCCAAATATAATTACCCCCCCCACTTAGTCACTTAAATAATATTGTTCTTGTAATAAAAAAACCGGGAACCCATATTAATCGGCTGTCCCGGTTTTGCTAACTTGTAAAATCTTTTGATATCTAATTTGTATCTTTTTGTTAGAACAAGCTTTTAACTGTCGTTTGTAGCAGGTTCTTCTTGAACTTCAGGGTTGTTATTCTTCTCTATTATCTCTGGCGCAGGCTGTATTTTCGCTTCTTTAGAATCTTTATCTCGTAGATCAACCCTTGATCTTTCTTTAATTCTGCTAGCTTTCTTGGAAAGCCCTCTAAGATAGTAAAGTTTTGCTCTTCTTACCTTACCCTGTCTCTTGATTTCAATTTTATCAATCAATGGAGAATGAAGCGCAAATATTCTTTCAACTCCCACTCCGTAAGATACTTTTCTAACGATAAAAGTCTCGCGAGCTCCACCGCCTTTCATGGCAATAACCACACCTTCAAAGACCTGGATTCTTTCTCTTTCACCTTCTTTGATTTTATAATGCACAGCCACCGTATCACCCGAGCGAAAATCAGGAAGGTCTGCTCTCATCATTGTTTTTTCTATCTCATCAACGATATTCATCTTAAATCTCCTATATCATATTTTACATGACAATAATCTGTCTAGTATAATTGCGGCTGCACTGCGTACAGAAAGATGGTTATAGTTTGTATAACCGCTAACAGGTTTCAATCTGTAGTCTGCTCTTTCCATAATCTCTTGTGCTAAACCCCAACCGGTTCCCAATAATAATAAGTAAGGCTTTTGCTCTTCCGAAAAAATTAATTCTCTTAAACCCTCAAACCCAATCATGTTATCTGCAGATCTTGCGTCAGTAACAATCGTTACGGGCTTTTCTCCTTCTATCTCCTCAATTTCAAGGGCCACGTCTTCTATTGTGTTTCTTAATGCTACCAGATTAAGGGCCTCTGATCTTGATTTGTTAAAAGATGCACCCTCACCCTCTGTCCAATGTCTAAGCACACGATTTACTAATTTTTGCTGCTCAAGATTGGGCTGCACCAAGTAGAATGATTTAACCCCATATGTAACAGCCGACCTTGCTATATCGTGCACATCTAAATTGGTGAACGCTGTCGTAATTATTTTAAACCAATTATTGTATACGGGATAATGGATTAATGCAATATATAGTTTAAAAGTAGGGGAATCTGTTTCCTTAAGCTTTTTTATAACTTCTATATCTTCGTTTTTTAATATCGCATTATCAAGCATATCCGGCCTCTTTTTGAAGGTCCGTTTTATACTTTCCTTTCTCCTCCATTCATCTATCTCGCTATGATTCCCGGATAATAGGACATCGGGAACCTTGCTTCCTTTGAACTCCTCTGGCCTAGTGTATTGAGGGTATTCCAATAAGCCTTCTTTAAATGAATCATTTTGCGAGGACAACTCATTTCCTAATACTCCAGGGATAAACCTTGAAACACTCTCCACTATTACCGAGGCCGCATTCTCTCCTCCCGAAAGCACATAATCCCCAATTGATATCTCCCTATCTATATATAGTTCCCTTATCCTTTCGTCCACTCCTTCATATCTGCCGCAAACAATAATTATCTGCTCATAATCTGCCAGTTCTCTTGCCATTTTATCTGAAAACTTCTCGCCGTCAGGAGTTGTTAATACAACGAGCGATTTTCTCGAAGTACTTTTTATATCTTCTATGGCTGAAGCTAAGGGGGCAATCTTCATTAGCATTCCCCCACCTCCACCATATGGAGTGTCATCAACTGTTTTATGTTTGTCTTCGGTATGTTCCCTGATATCGTGAGTTTGAATATCTAAAAGGCCTTTCTCTTGAGCCTTCTTTAATATGCCAAAGGAAAAAGGGAATTCAAAAAATTCAGGGAAAATGGTTAGGATATCGTATCTCATTTTGTTAAATGTAAACTTGTGAATTACCTGTTATTAATTGTCAGTCCAGAAGACCGCTAATAGGATTAATAATGATCTTAGAATGTTCAAGGTCGACTTGTTTAACTATCGGTTCAGTAAGAGGTATCAGATGTTCCTTATCACCGTTTTTAACCACCAATAAGCTCTGTAGTGAACGATCAATTAAATCTTTTACCTCACCAATATACTGTCCTTCCTCTGTATATGCTTTAAGACCGATAAGGTCAAACCAATAGTATTCGTCTTCTCCAAGGTCTTGAAGATCTGACATCTCAACATGTATAACTTTTCCTACAAGTTTCTCAGCATCTTCAATTGAATCAATTCCCTGTATTTTGAACACAGCGGTGTTTTTATGTACACGACTTTTTGTGATCGTTAATTCTACAGGGGAGGAGTCGGGGGTTTGAACTATAAAAATCCTTTCCAGAGTAGAAATGTTATCTAGTTGGCGGCTAAAAGGAGCAAACCTTACCTCTCCCGATAGCCCATGAACTTTAGATATCTTTCCGAATGAAATTAGTCCCATGTTTAAAAAGGGGACATCACTTATTCTAAGATTTCGAGCACTGCTCTTTTTTTCATTTTAGCAGCAGCCGCACCTAAAATAGTCCTTATAGCTTTAGCAGTTTTCCCCTGCTTGCCGATTATTTTGCCTAAGTCTTCTTGGGCAACTTTTAATTCAAGCACCGTTGTTTGCTCTCCGGCAATTTCATGTACTTCCACTTTCTCAGGACTGTCTACCAGGGACTGCGCAATGAAAGTTACAAGCTCATTTAGTCTATTCATAACTGATACCTCCCGTCTATAGTATCAATATCCAATACAGTATCAATATCCAATAACTTTCTTAATCGTTACTGTTGTAGTCCTAGTTCAATTTAGAAATCAATTTGCCGACTCTTTCAGAAGTCTGAGCACCCTTGCCAACCCAGTCATTCACTCTTTCTGTATTAACCTCTAATACATGCGGGTTCGTTCTTGGGTCGTAGTAACCTAAAATCTCAAGAAATTTACCATCGCGTGGTGAGCGAGCGTCTGCTGCAACTATTCTGTAAAAAGGTCTCTTCTTCGAACCAGCTCTCATAAGTCTTATTTTAACCAAACTCGTAATACCTCCTAACTGTATATCAGTATAATAAACTATATATATTACCTAACTTTCATCATTCTTTTTGCTAACTTGCCCATTTTCCCCATATTACCCATCATTTTTCGCATATGCATATAGTTCTTAATCATGCGATTTATATCTTCAACTCTTGTCCCGCTACCCTTGGCGATTCTTTTACGTCTAGAGCCGTTTATGATAGTGTGGTTGAGCCTTTCTACGGGTGTCATGGAGTCAATCATGGCAATTGTTTTTTTGATTTCTTTTTCTGCCGTCTCTAATGCCTTAGGATCCTTAGATACATCTTTCATTCCTGGAATCATCTGAGTCATACTTTCGAGTGATCCCATTTTATTCATTGTAACCATTGCATCTTTAAAATCAGCCAATGAAAATTGTTTTTTGAGTAGCTTCTTTGCCATCTCCTCAGCTTTCTTATCTTCAAAAACAGTCTGAGCCTTTTCTATGAAGCTCAAAACGTCACCCATGCCAAGGATTCTGGATGCTATTCTGTCCGGATGAAATACTTCTATTGCATCTAATTTTTCCCCGGTACCGAAGAATTTAATCGGTTTGCCGGTAACTGCTTTTATAGATAACGCAGCGCCGCCTCTTGCGTCACCGTCCATTTTTGTGAGCACTACACCATCTATGTCTATCGCTTCGTTGAAGCTAGAGGAAACATTAACTGCGTCCTGACCAGTCATTGCGTCAGCTACTAGAAGTACTTGGTGAGGATTAACTGCGGCCTTGATGTTTTTGAGCTCATCCATTAGCTCTTCGTCGATGTGGAGCCTACCAGCGGTGTCTATGATAACTGTGTCATAGCCGTTGTTACGGGCCTGTTCCATAGCGTCTTTACAGATATCTACAGGTTTAGCTCCAGGCTGGGTGTCGTATATGCCAGCTCCGACTTGAGCGGCTAAAACTTTAAGCTGTTCTATAGCTGCTGGTCTGTAAACGTCTGCGGGTACAAGGTAGGGATTTCTATTTAGTTTTTCTTTTAAATACCGGGCTATTTTAGATGCTGAAGTAGTTTTACCTGAACCCTGAAGACCAACCAGCATTATGCCGACTGGTGGGGTGGCCTTTAGATCTAAATCAGAACTCTGATCGCCTAATACGTTTATTAGTTCTTCGTGTACTATTTTGACAAACTGCTGCCCGGGAGTAAGACTTTGGCCGACTTCTTGACCCAAAGCTCTTTCTTTTACAGAATTTATAAAGTCTCTGACTACTTTAAAGTTTACATCGGCCTCAAGCAGACTGAGCCGTACCTCGCGTAAAGCGTCCTCGATATTCTTATCGCTAAGCTTTCCGTAACCTCTGACTCTCTTTAAAGTCGAGTTTAATTTTTCAGATATTCCTTCAAACATAATCTCTTAAATACACCTCTCCCGTCATAAACCAAACGTTAATAACTATCATAACTTGCATTTGTTGTCAAATATATAAGTGGTTATCGATTGCGTTTATTATAAGCATTATTAGGGTTCGGGAGGTGTTTGGCATACCAGTGACGGGTTTTATATATTACAATGTCTCAAGAAGGGTTTTCTTGATATTTATACTTTTTATATAAGAGTTTCGCCCGGTTTTAACTCTATGATTTCAATTCCCTCTATGTCTTGGGTTAGGTTTATCAGTTGTCCGGGCGTTCCGGTAAGGAGAGGAAAAGTGCCGTAATGCATCGGAATCACATACTTGGGGGATAAGAACCTGCAGGCATAGGATGCTTCAAGTGGCGACATAGTGAATAAATCTCCAATCGGGATCATTATAAGCTCGGGTTTATAAATTTCGGCAATAAGCTTCATATCGCTAAACACGGCAGTGTCTCCTGCATGATAAACCTTAAATCCATTCTCAAATTCTATGACGTATCCAACAGCCTCACCGCCGTAAGTTATAGTCCCGTCTTCTTCCTGTATCCCACAGCTATGATCCGCGTGTACCATTGTGAACTTTATTCCATCAACTTCTTGTGTGCCGCCTTTATTCATGGGCAATATGTTCTGAACCCCTTTGTTGTTTAACCACACGCAGGTTTCGTAAATTCCAACCACTTTAGGTTGAAACTCGTTTCCAATGCGGACAGCATCGCCTATGTGATCAAAATGAGCATGTGTTATTGCTAGGATATCGACTTTGTCTAATTTCTTTAGACTCTCAGGACACATGGGATTGCCATCTACCCAAGGGTCTAATATTAGAATTTTTCCAGAAGGGGTTTTTATTCTAAATGTAGAATGCCCCATATAAGTTAGTTCAATGTCTTTTCCGAGATTAATCATTAATATCCACCTTCCAAATTTTATAACATTCAAGCACTCTTTATTTAAGGATACATCAATTATTATAAATAAATTCTAGAGGTTTACAAACACAAAATTTGAAAAGGGAAAACGCTGATGATAGATTTAAGGCCACAATAATGTCTAGAAAAATAATAAATTCCTAAAAGGATATAGATTAATGCTTGATTCAAAACTAATAGAAGAGAACATGCTTGAGGTTAAGAGGAAACTAGATTCAAGGGGAGCTGAGGTTGATTATGATCAGTTCAGAGCTCTAGATTTGGGAAGGAAAGAAATTATTAAGAAAGTAGAAGAGCTTGAGCGTGAGCGAAATGTAGGTTCTAAAAAAATGGGCGAGTTAATGAGGGAAGGTAAGAAAGAGGAGGCTGGAGCGCTTCAGGAAGAGATGAAGGAGATTTCATCTAAAATTAAAAACCTCGGAGAGCTAAGAGCCAAAGCAGAGGAAGAGTTCCGTGATTTTATGTTAATGATTCCTAATTTGCCAAATGATTTGGTGCCAGTCGGAAAAAACGAAGAAGATAACGTTGAGATTAGAAAATGGGGAGAGCCTCGGGATTTTGATTTTACTCCTAAGGATCACATAGAGATCGGCAAAGATCTGGATATTTTAGATCTGGATAGGGCGGCTAAAATTACAGGGGCAAGGTTTGCTTTATATAAAGGCCTGGGAGCAAGGCTCGAAAGAGCGCTAATTAACTTTATGTTGGATATCCATACAAACGACCATGGCTATAAAGAAGTTTTGCCACCCTTTATGGCCAATACAGAAAGTTTCATCGGCACAGGGAACTTGCCGAAGTTTGAAGAGGATCTGTTTAAGATTCAAGATTCTAATTTTTACTTAATACCTACTGCTGAAGTACCGGTGACAAACATTCATAGGGACGAGATATTAAAAGAAGAAGATCTCCCTATAAAATATGTGGCCTATACACCTTGTTTCAGAAGTGAAGCAGGATCTTACGGAAAGGATGTAAAGGGCATTATAAGACAGCATCAATTTAATAAGGTCGAGCTCGTAAAATTCTCAACTCCCGAAAAGTCATACGAAGAACACGAATCGCTTACTCAAAATGCAGAACGAATCTTATAGCTACTAGGTCTTCCCTATCGAGTAGTAGTCCTATGCACTGGAGACATGGGTTTCTCCTCCGCCAAGACTTATGATCTTGAGCTCTGGGTCCCAAGTGAAAATACATATAGGGAAATCTCTTCCTGCAGCAACTTTGAAGATTTTCAGGCTAGAAGAGCGTCTATAAGATATAGACCTAAGCAAGGGGGCAAAACAAAACTCGTGCATACCCTAAACGGCTCTGGGCTTGCTGTAGGTAGAACTTTTCTAGGGATTTTAGAGAATTATCAACAGTCTGATGGTAGTGTTACAATTCCTGAGGTTCTGGTGCCGTATATGGGCGGCGTTACAAAAATTAGCAATTAACTTTTAGTTCTTTGGTTGTCAGTTTTGTCTGATAGGTACAAGAAAAGTAAGGATAGAATTAAACTGCCGATAAGGATGTACAAGAGAATAAATCCTGTTTGTTTTTCAACATCATTTACTGAAATAAAATAACGTCTCAAGAATATTATTATTGTTCCGAAAGTTGAGAATAAAGCCACCAGTCCAAACGTCATGAATAGATAAGAAAAAATAGTTGTTAGAGAGGTTCTCGTTATCATTGGGTGATTCCTATAAACAACCACAGCATTTTACAGAAGCCTTTAGAAAGTTCATACAGTGTTAGGCCGAAGATGGTAGGGTAGCATCTATATGGCGTTGGCTAGTTAAGATAGATTAAACTTCCAGTATCTCTTTTTCTTTCGTTTCTAAAATTTCGTTAATGCTTTTAATGTGTTTATCCGTAATTTTTTGGACATTCTCAAGATTCTTTTTAACACGGTCTTCAGGAAGTCCCTCTTCTTTCTCCAGATCTTTAACAAAATGATTGACGTCGTGTCTGATTTGCCTGACTGAAACCCTAAATTCTTCAGCAATTTTAGAAACATATTTAACTAACTCTTTTCTTCGGTCTTCTGTCAGTGTTGGGATATTAAGTCTAATTACCTTGCCGTCATTTGAAGGATTAATGCCTATTTCGGATTTCATAATAGCTTTTTCTACTTCTGCTATTGCGCTTACATCCCATGGCTGAATCATGATTGTCTTCGACTCTGGGATGGATACGGTAGCTAGTTGGTTTATAGGAGTATCAGCTCCGTAATAATTTACGATTATATTATCAACTAGACCCGATGATGCTCTTCCGGTCCTTATTTTAGTCAGTTCCGTGTTAAAAGCGGAAATAGTTTTGTTCATCCTGTCTTCAGTATCATGAAGAATGTCATCTAGCATATTGTCACACATCTTTATCGCTCCTTACTATGGTTCCTATTTCACTTCCCATTATTACCTTTTTTATATTACCACTTTCAAATAAATTAAACACTATGATAGGAATACTTCCCTGCATGCACAGTGAGATTGCGGTGGCATCCATGATCTTTAATTCGTTTTTTAAAACGTCCATGTAGGTTAATTTCTTGAATTTGACTGCGTCATCGTGTGTTAAGGGGTCCTTGTCATAGACGCCGTCAACTTTTGTGGCCTTAAGTATCAAGTCGGCCCCGATTTCTAAGGCTCTTAGTGTGGCTGCGGTGTCAGTAGTGAAAAATGGGTTGCCAGTTCCGGCCGCGAATATTACAACCCGGCCTTTCTCAAGATGTCTTACGGCGCGCCTTCTTATATAGGGCTCAGCAACCCGCTCTATATTGAGAGCAGTTTGAAGCCGTGTGTGTACGTCCTTTTTTTCGAGGGAATCCTGAAGTGCGAGAGCATTTATTACTGTAGCCAGCATGCCCATATAGTCGCCGGTAGAGCGATCTATACCCTTTGATGCGCCAGCTACGCCTCTAAATATGTTTCCACCACCGATAACTATAGCTATCTCTATATTGAGCCTGCTTACCTCTGCGATCTCATTTGAGATAGTGTCCAATACTTCGGGGCAAATGCCATAGCCCTGTTCTCCTTGAAGAGCTTCCCCACTTAGCTTTAAAAGGACTTTGCGGTATTTTGGTTCTGGATTGGAAGGAGTTTCTGGAGATGTCATAATTGTATTTGTCTAATCAAGCGGCTCCCCTAATTGAAACCTTACGAACCTTCTGATTTTGATATTTTCTCCAATCTTGGCTATTAGTGCCTGTAAGAGATCATCGATTTTCAATTTTGCATCTCTAATGTAAGTCTGATTGAGTAAGCAGACTTCTTCGTAGTACTTCTTTATTTTTCCTTCAACCATCTTCTGAGCAATTTCTGCAGGTTTGCCGGATTCCAATACCTGAGCCTTCATAACTTCTTTTTCTCTTTCAAGTTCTGCTTCCGGTATCTGGTCTTTGCTGATGTATCTAGGGTTAGCTGCCGCTATCTGCATTGCGACTTCTCTCGCAAATGCCTGAAACTCTTCATTTCTAGCAACAAAATCTGTCTCGCAGTTAATCTCTATCATTACTCCGATTTTTCCACCTGCGTGGATATAAGACATTACTATTCCTTCCGGAGTGTCTCTTCCAACTTTTTTCGATGCTTTAGCAACACCTCTGATTTTTAGTATATCAAGAGCTTTCTCAAGGTCGCCGGATACTTCTTCTAATGCTTTTTTGCAATCTATAAACGGAGCTCCGGTTGAGTCTCTAAGTTCTTTGACCATCTGTGCTGTAATTTCAGCCATAGTAATTCTAAGCCTCCTTCTCAGGTTCTTCTTCAGATTGTTTTTCAGTTTCTACCGCAGCACTCTCAAATTGGGATTTGGTATCTATCGATGGCTCTGCTGAAACTGCGGCCTCAATAGGAGCATCTGTGCTTTCAGTAGGATGATTCTCTACTTTTGGCTCTTCAGGTTTAGCTGATGTTTCGCCTGGAGCAGATTCGGATACGGCTACAGAAGTTGAACCTTCTTTTGCCCCTTCTTCTCCATATTCCTTAAATACAAAAACTTTTCTTTCTACTACAACTTTGGACTCTTGCTCTTTCTCAACCACTTCTCCTGCTTGCAGCTTTTGCTCATAAATGTGTCTACCTTCGATACAAGCATCTGAGATCCTGGATGTGAATAACTTAATTGCCCTAATCGCATCGTCATTGCTAGGTATGATGACATCGGCATCTGCCGGATTTGCGTTAGTATCAATGACTCCTATAATAGGTATCCCCAATTTCCTTGCTTCCTTCACGGCTATATGTTCTTTCCTGGTATCTACTATGTATAGAGCCTGTGGAACGCTTTTCATATTTACTATTCCACCCACAAGATGATCTAGTTTCTGTGTTTCTCTTCTTAGGTTTTTAACTTCTTTCTTGGGAAGGTGATCCATCTGGCCTTCTTCCTCAAGCTTTTTTAGTTCTAGTAAATAATCAACTCTCGCGCGAATGGTAGGGAAATTTGTAAGCGTTCCTCCCAACCAGCGTGCATTCACATAGGGCATGCTGGACCTTACTGCTTCTTCAGACATAATCCCTTGAGCTTGTTTCTTTGTTCCAACAAAAAGAACAACGCCACCCTCTGCAACAATATTTCTTACAAAGTTGAACGCGGTTTTAAATAAACCAACAGTTTGTTGAAGGTCTATTATGTGTATTCCATTTCTGCTACCGAATATATAGTCCTTCATCTTTGGATTCCAGTGACTTATCTGGTGACCAAAATGAACCCCGGCTTCAAGAAGTTGCTTCATGCTGACCGCTTCATTTGCCGCTTCAGACTGATGTGTTTCTTCTGCCATTAAAAATGCCTCCTGTTTTTGTCAATCCATTTATCAAGATAAACGAAGTTATTTAACATACAATGGGGTGTTTATCAAGTTTTTAGTTGTGTGAATCATGTAATACAAAAAAATATTACTGTGGTAAACTGTAGGGAATTTTACAGCAAAGAGGAAATTTTGAAAGACCTGAACTATATATTTATTATAAACCCTACAGCTGGGCAAGGTAGAACTAATAATGCCCCTAGTGTCATACAAGATGTTGTTTCAAATAAAGATGTTAAATGCGACTTTAAATTTACCTCTAAAGCAGGTGAAGCTGAGCAATTTGCCAAAGAAGCTGTTAAAGAGGGTTATACACATATAATCTCTGTAGGAGGAGATGGGACCTCTCACGAAGTCGTAAATGGCCTTATTGGTTCCTCCGCAGTGTTTGGCGTGGTACCCTGTGGTAGCGGAAATGATTTTCCCAAAGCTGCATCTATTCCGCTTGATATTGAAAAGGCTGTTGAGATTGTTTTTTCTGGAACAGAGAGAAAGATCGATATAGGGAAGCTCGGAGATAGGTATTTCATAAACGGTCTGGGTATTGGGCTTGATGGAGCAGTTTCGCACAGGTTTAAAAAATTAAAACTCTTGAGGGGGCAGCTGGGTTACCTCTTAGGATCGGTTCAAGAAGCGCTAACCTTTAAGGGATTTCCTGTTAAAGTGAAAATTGATGATTGGGAATACGAAGGGATGCTTTTGCTTACTGGTGCATCCAATGGATTCTATCAAGGCGGGAAGTTTAAGTTAGCTCCCGAAGCTCGTATAGATGACGGATTGCTGGACTTTCATATAATAAAGGACATGTCTATATTTAACCGGCTGATAAAGATACCCAAGGTTCTTGAGGGCTCACATGCTGATCTCGATGAAGTAGAGATCAAAAGGGCTACAAAAATGGAGATAACATTGCAAGATCGAATTCCGGCGCATACAGATGGTGAGCCTTTCTATCTGGAAAAAGGAACGCATACTATTGAGTTAGTTCCCTCCGGGCTTAAAATAATGTCTGCTTGACAAAAAACTGAATAAGGATAAATCTAGTTGCGAGGAATTAGTAAACAAATACTTAAAAATTAATACATTATGCTCAGAACCTTATATTGCGCAATAGTTTTTGCAGTCTTTACAACTTTCTACGGTATCATTGGGATGATTCTATCTCTCACCTATCGTCCTTTTGTTGTTCCCTATGCCGTGAAACCCTGGGCAAAGACAAATTTGTGGGCAGGCGGTATACATCTTGACGTAGAGGGGCTTGAGAACTTACCTAAAGAGCCCTGCATAATAATGTTTAATCACCAGAGCGCTCTTGATATACTAGCCTATATGTCAATTCTCCCGATTGACTGGCGGGCGATAATGAAAAGGGAAGTGGGTCAAATTCCTTTTATTGGCTGGGTGGCTAGATTATCCGGACACTATCTGGTGGCAAGAGACGGCTCAAGCTCTGACACTAAAGAAGTTAAGAAGATAGTAGGCAAAATACGCTCAGGACCAACGGTCGTGGTAGCTCCAGAAGGGACCAGGAGTAAAGACGGCAAACTATTGCCTTTTCAAAAAGGCGGGTTTTTAATTGCTGTTCTCGCAAGGGTTCCCGTAGTTCCTATGGTGATTACTGGTGGGGCTGAACTGCTCTCTAAAGGATCCAGACACCCGAATCCAGGTACGATGAAAATTAAAATATTGCCGCCAATATCTGTAGATGATCTTCCCAAAGGTAGAGAAGGTAGAGAGAAACTCATGCAAATAGTAAGAGCACAAATGGAAGAAGTCTTAGCTGTTGAGGGATATTAATAAGGAATATGTTGAATAAATCCAGTCTTTGCTTCTTGATTTCTGCTGTTACTCGTTAATAATTAGTCACCCTGAATTATTGAGTAACCTCTTTCAATAGTCTATAATTGATAGGTTGTATAAAACATTAATCTGGATGCTTGGTAGAAGTAGTGTTATAAACATATGTTGTAAAAATATATTTCAAATTTTTTTGTTATACGGGTCGAATTCTAAAGTCAGCATTTATATACTTTAATTTAGAAATATTAAAAAGTGCTTTTGGGATGAGATGTATGAAGTGGGAGAGAAATAATGGATAGTCAGCAATTCGCAGATTTAGAACTCAAAACAATAATTAGCTTAGCAGGAATGCCAGTTCAAAAGGACTTGGTTAATCCTAGAAAGCCGCTGGAGATGGCTAAGAAAGTGAGGGTGACATTTAGGCCTTTACCGCGTAATTACGGAAACCAGATTGTAATAAAA
>JBBDIN010000084.1:0-26339 GCA_040880385.1 Thermodesulfobacteriota bacterium
AAGTTTATAACTGGTAGTAGCTAGCCCACCTAAGAATGGGGGGAACTCGTGTGTGTATATTAGTAGTTTCATGGAACTTGCAGATCCAATATCAATACAACATAGATTTTTTTACTCTCATATTAATATTGCGATTTTAATTATAATACACTATATTTGGTTTTAGATTCTAGGACTTAAAATGGAGATGCAAATGGACAATTTGGGCAATGAATTGTTAAAAATATTAAAAACAGAAATTGGACAAGGAAATTCGAATACCACCAAACTTACGGAAAAAATTCTTGAATCAAATCCGGATTTGGACTACAACAGAACGAAAGTTGAAATAGTCGAAGCTCTAAAAGGGTTAAACGACGGCGGTCACATCCAGATCATGACTATTAACTGGGAACTGGGAGAGGAATTCTTATATATAGACTCAGGAACAAAGGATAAGATAGAGCTTGTCTAAAACGGATTACATAAGAATCACAGGAATTTTAGAATTGAGCTCCAGCTCTGAAAATACCGATGTAACGTTTAATATAGAGTATTCATGTGATGAAGACTTTAATAAAAGCAAAGTAGGTGTATTCACTCTAAGACTATCTGATATAATGGATACAAAGGGGTTTCATAATAACGATATAGAGTTAATCGCTTTACAATTAACAGAGCAAATATTGGTTAGAGAAAGGGATGAAGAGCGCACTTTGAATATTTTTCATTTGGAAGGATTGCCACTTGATCAGTGGTTGATTAGTAATACCCCTATTTTGAAACAGTAAGGCTTTATTATAAAGGAGTGCTAGAAAACCTTTACTTTGTTAAATAAAATCGTGTATAATCTCTAAAATAAGTTATTAGTACCCTGTTCTTTGACAATTCAAATCAATATAAAGACGGAGAGAAACTGGTCTGGGCAACCAGTAATATTCTGGGTTGGATACATTTTCAACATTCTCTTAGGAGGTATAGGTATGGTACTGAGACGTTCTCTTCTTTTATTGATAGCACTTCTTCTTCCAACAATAGCCTTTGCAACTACCACATATGTTGTCAAAAAAGGGGACAATCTATATGATCTATCTAGGAAGTTTGGAGTATCGGTAGAAGATATAATTGCATTAAATAAGCTTAAAAACAACAATTTAGGAATTGGTAATGAACTACTTATTCCGGGCAACGATTCACAAAGCAATAACAATTACAGCAATAATAATTACATAGTAAAAAGTGGCGACACTATTAGTCAGATTGCTGACAAGCTTGGCGTTAAATCTAAAGACTTAAAATCCACAAACAACTTAAAGAATGACCGATTGCAAATTGGTCAAGAACTTTATATCCCACTCAAAAGTAAAACCAACATTAGTAAAACTTCGTCAGTAGCTGACACAAAACTAGGGGTTGTTCAATATGAGACAACTGTTAGGGCTGAAATTCCTCGGGAGGAAATCTCCAATACTTATGTGGTAAAAAAAGGAGGTACACTTGGGCACATAGCTGATAAGCATGCAGTTAAAACTAACGATCTAAAAAAAGCCAACAATCTTAAAAACAATAATCTTCAAATCGGGCAGAAGCTCGTCATTCCAAATTTAGCCGTAGTTAAAGAAACCGTCGTAATCAAAGAAACCTCGGAAATAAAAGAAGTAGTCACTTCATCAAAAACCGAATTACTAAAAACCACCGAGAATGACAGCATTATTAATTTAACAGTTTCAAATGTTTATACAGTACAGAAAGGCGACACGATTTATGATTTATCAAACAAATTCAAGATTTCCAAAGATAATCTCACCAAGTGGAACAATCTGGATAAGAGCAATCTAAGCATAGGTCAGAAGCTTTACTTAACACCTAACAAAGAAATAAGAACAGCATCAAACAAGTCTGAGAAGAAAGTTTCCAAACCCCAATATTCAGGTGATTACAAAGTCAAGAATGGCGATACGCTAGGCCATATAGCTTCAAATCATGGAATATCGGTTAAGGACTTAAAAAACGCGAACAACCTTACAACCAATAACCTTAAAATTGGCAAAGTTTTAAAAGTCCCGGTTTTAACTAAACAAAATAAAACAGTAGCAAAGAGTGCTAAAACTGTTGACCGTACTTCGGCAACTAAGTACACGGTTAAAAAGGATGACACCCTAGGCGGCATCTCTAACAGTTACAGAGTGTCGGTTGCAAAGATTAAAGAAGCTAGTTCTCTAAAAAGCAATAATATAAAAGTTGGCGATGTCTTACTAATACCGGGCAATCACCAACCCACACAAACAGGCTCGAAGTACACTGTTGCTAAAGGAGATACACTAGGCGGCATAGGAAACAAATTTAATGTTTCTGTAAAAGAACTAAAAAACGCTAACAATCTTAAGAATAGCAATATTAGAGTTGGCATGAAATTAGTAGTTCCGGGCTATACAAAAGTCGAAAGTACACTTGCCAAAAAAGTTAAAAAGCCTACTCCAACAATAAATACCAAATATATTATTAAGAAAGGTGACACACTTGGTACGATTGCAAAAACACATGGCTTGTCTATAACGACAATAAAAAGCGCAAATAACATGAAAGGCAATGATGTTAGAATTGGACAAATTATCGTACTCCCCAGAGCAGAACCTAATTACAGAGTTAAAAGCAACGATAAGACAACAGCATCTTCGACCCAACATCCAAGTGAAAGACAAACCAAAGAAGATATTATTAAAACTGCAAAGCGATACCTTGGTGCTCCTTATAAGTTTGGAGGCTACTCATTTAAAACGGGAATAGATTGTTCGGGATATGTAAAGAAAATTTTCAGCCAGTTTAATGTTGAGCTGCCAAGAACCGCAAGGGACATATACTACAATGCCGGAACTAGGGTTGCCAAAAGCCGGCTTCAGACAGGGGATCTGGTATTTTTTAGAACCTATGCAAGTTACCCTTCACACGTCGGCATATATATGGGAAACGGGCAGTTCATTCACGCTTCTTCAGGTGCACGTAAAGTGTCAATCACAAGCCTTAACAAGAAGTACTACACAAAGAGATACATTGGGGCCAAAAGAATACAGCTTTCAGCCGTATTCGAGAAAGAATACTCCCAAAGATAATATTTATTTCTGTAAACACACTCCATTTTACTTTAAACATACCGTCCTTTATTAGAGACAATTCTGATATTATTAAATCCTTCATTGAAAGATGTGGCGCAGTGTTTATATTAAAGGGAAACCATGGATAAATACTTAAGCAGTTTTGAAGACTTTCTTAGCTCTGAGAGAAATTACTCTAAGCACACCTTGAAAGCTTATCTAGCAGATATAAAAGAATTTGGTTTAGTTCTTAAGGAAATGAATTTGATCTCACCTGAAAATGGCGATATTGATTTTTTGAACATGGATGAAACACCTGTAAGGGTATTTATAAGCAAGCTATATAAAAAGAACAAGAAGGTTTCTATATCAAGAAAGATTGCTTCTGTTAGAACTTTTTTTGATTTCTTGATACGTAGGGGAGAAATGAAATCAAACTCTGCGAAATTAGTACCCAGCCCAAAAGGTGAGAAGAGGCTTCCAACTTTTTTAACAGTAGACGAGGTTGTAAAACTTGTTGAAGCCCCAGGTTCAGACAATGCTTATGAATCAAGAGACAGAGCTATACTAGAGCTTCTTTACTCTTGTGGATTAAGGGTAAGTGAGCTGGTAGGTATAAATTTAAACGACTTAGATTTGGAATCTATGAGTGTAAAGGTTTTAGGAAAGGGGAACAAAGAAAGACTTGTACCTTTAGGTTCGAAAGCTTCTTCGGCAATTAAGATATACTTAATCCAAAGATTGGATCTAAAACCTAAAGAAGACTATCTGTTTGTAAATTCAAGGGGCGGAAGGCTTACAACCAGAAGCATTGACAGAATCATCAAAAAGTATGCAGCAATATCAGGAATACCTAAAAACATTAGCCCCCATGTCTTGAGACACACATTTGCAACACATCTTTTAGGAGGTGGGGCCGATTTAAGAGCTATTCAGGAAATGCTGGGGCATAAGAGCCTGTCCACAACACAAAGATACACTCACACATCTGTAGAGAAATTAATGGAAATTTACGATAAAACACACCCGAGAGCGTAAAAAAAAATGGAAAACTTTCACGGAACAACAATAGTATGCGTTAAGAAGAACAATCAAGTGGCTATGGCTGGGGATGGGCAGGTAACTCTTGGCCATACGGCGATAAAACACACAGCAAGAAAAGTAAGAAAGATCTATGGCGACAAAGTCATTGTAGGCTTTGCGGGAGCTACTGCTGACGCGATGACTCTGTTTGATAAATTTGAGGCTAAGTTAGAAGAATATAGAGGCAACTTGAGTAGAGCTTCAGTTGAGCTTGCAAGGGACTGGAGAACGGACAGGGTACTTAGAAGACTAGAAGCCCTTCTTGCGGTAGCCGACAAAGAATCCATGTTTCTTATTTCAGGAAGCGGTGATGTACTGGAGCCGGATGATAATATCATTGCGATAGGCTCGGGCGGCTCATTTGCCCAAGCTGCGGCTAAGGCGCTAAGCAAACATTCTGATTTAAGCGCAGAGGATATAGTCAAAGAATCCATGCATATAGCATCTGAAATTTGTGTATATACTAACGATAATATTAAAGTAGAGGTACTGAATACAAATGAGTAACGACATATTTTTTACACCAAGAGAAATAGTTTCCGAGCTTGATAGATATATAATTGGACAGAACAACGCTAAGAGAGCAGTATCGATTGCACTTAGAAACCGCTGGAGACGACAGCGCGTGTCTCCTGATTTAAAGGATGAAATTGCACCAAAAAACATTCTAATGATCGGTCCAACCGGGGTTGGGAAAACAGAGATTGCAAGAAGACTCGCCAAACTTGCTCAAGCCCCGTTTCTAAAAATTGAAGCCTCCAAATTTACAGAGGTCGGTTACGTGGGAAGAGACGTTGAATCTATGATTAGAGATATAACGGATATAGCCATTAAATTGGTAACAGATGAGGAAAAAATCTCTGTGAGAGTTAAAGCCGAGGACCTTGCTGAGGAAAGAATGTTGGATTTATTGCTACCTGCCCCAAGCGTAAGTCCTGAAAACCAGGAGGCTGAATCAAACAGCGACACCAGGCAGAAGCTAAGAAAACTCTTAAGAGAAGGAAAATTGGATGAACGATTTGTTGACATAGAGGTCACATCTAAGAATATGCCGATACAGGTCTTCTCCCCTTCGGGAATGGACGATATGGATGTAAACATTTCCGACATGATTGGCAACTTGTTCCCTAAAAAAACTAAAAAGAGAAAGATGAATGTTCCTGAGGCAATGGAGGTTCTGTTACAAGAAGAAGCTCAGAAGCTGATCGATATGGACAATGTCGTAAAGCTTGCAATAGATAGAGTTGAGCAATCCGGCATAATTTTCATAGACGAGATAGATAAAGTTGCGGGAAGAGAAAGCTCTGCCGGCCCTGACGTTTCCAGAGAAGGAGTGCAGAGAGATTTACTGCCTATTATTGAAGGCTGCACCGTGAACACCAAACATGGTATGGTTAAGACCGACCATATACTTTTTGTAGGTGCAGGGGCATTTCATGTTTCAAAACCCTCCGATTTAATACCGGAGCTTCAGGGGAGATTCCCGATTAGAGTGGAGCTTGAGCCACTTACAAAAGATGATTTCGTTAATATCTTAACCAAACCTAAAAATGCTCTCATAAAGCAATATATAGAGCTTCTTAACACTGAAGATGTAGAGCTTGTTTTCACAGATGATGCAATACACGAGATCGCTGAGACGGCTCAACATGTAAATGAATCGACAGAGAACATCGGCGCCAGAAGGCTTCATACCATTATGGAAAAGATACTCGACGACATTTCTTTTGAAGCCCCTGACATGACAGAGGAGAAGATAGTTATTGATGCTCAATATGTAAAAGGCAAGATCGCTGACATTGTTAAAGATAGGGACTTAAGCCGATATATACTATAAGGAAGCAAGGCCTAATAGGAGAGATGAGGTGTCGGTATTTGCAATCACCAGATGCGTGTATGATGAAGATATAAAAGAAGAACTTCTTGAAACAAAAAAATTATCGCTTCGTATTTTAAGGAATCAAAAGGGATTTATCGGTGTTAAGCAATATATATGTGAAGAAATGAACGAAATGGTCTCTATTATTGAATGGGAGACCAAAGAAGACCACGAGAAATCAATGGAAAGCCCTGATTGGGACACTGTTAACCCAACATGGATCGCATTAACTAAAGGTGCGAAAATAACTTTTGAAGTAAACCTGTTCGAGCCTCATTAATTATTCGACTGATTTAAATTTGAGCCTGCCAAATTGCTTTACCCACAAAGAATGGCCCGAGGCTTTCTAAATACTGCGAGGTCTGCTTAGTTTTACGCATTGCTTGAATTAAAGCTGAGAGAGGAAAGAGCTCTTTCCCTAACACTCCGATCACAAAATCATTATCGCTTTTATCAAGACCATGACAGGCTAGTCTTATATCCCTGCCTAAACCAGCATGCCCAAACTTAAAGCCTAATTTGCCGTGCTCGCCCAAAACCACACGCTGCTCGTCTTCTGATAAAGCCTCAAAACTTTTATCCCTGCGGAGCGGATACCAAATCGCCCATGGCCACTCGGGGTCCAGAACTTTAGCACGAGGACCGCTCAGCAGTGTTTTTTCCAAATCCGGCTCATAACCCAGAGAATACGTCCTACCCAACATGGTGAACTCCGGTTTTGGAGTTAGTTCCATAAATGACGAACTGTTTAAGAATTCTCTTAATTCGCCGACAAAGAAATCAGGGTCTTCACTGAATGTTAAAAGTCCTATTCCGTAAGGATCGTTAATATCAGCATAGAGAACCAGGTCCATTTTAATCACTTCAAGTTCTTTTATTATCTCAATAGTATTCCAGCAGTCGCCAAAGGCCATAAACTGCATAAACAATCGCCTGTCTAAAGATATAGTAGTTCCGTCTTTTTGGCGCCCCTTTTCGCTTAAATCCAATTTGGCATCGTTATTATCTGCTGACATATAGTTAATCTCCTTAGGTGAAAAATATAACAGGATAAGTTCTCTTTGGCGATTAAAATTGCTATCTCTCTAGATGGAGTGGATTTGTCTAGTATCTTTATTTGAAAACATGTTTTTAGAAATAACTTGTTGGCAGAGTCAGTTATATCTTTTATAATAGTGAGCTTAACTTCAGGATAGGAAAAATAAAATGGAAAAGTTTATTCAGAAAGCGCAGACACTTGTTGAAGCCCTACCCTACATAAAAGAATTTTACGGTCAAACTATAGTCGTAAAATATGGGGGAAGCGTTGGGGATGAAGACCTTCACGATTTTGCCCGGGACGTAGTTCTTATGAAGTATGTCGGCATGCACCCTGTAGTTGTTCACGGCGGGGGGCCTCAGATAGGCGACCACCTTAAGAAGCTAGGCATAGAAACCGAGTTTATTGCCGGACTTCGTGTAACTGATGAGCAGACAATGGAAGTTGCGGAGATGGTGCTCGTTGGAAAAATTAACCAGAAAATTATAGAAGCTATACACTCTATGGGCGGAAAAGCGGTAGGCACATCCGGGAAAGAAGGCAAGATGATCCTTGCCAAGAAAATGGACCTTAAGAAATTCGCTAAAGAAAATGGGATTAAGATCCCTAAAGGTGCCGACCTGGGAATGGTAGGAGAAGTCGATAGCGTAAACCCTGATCTTATAAAAGTGCTTGAGAACTCGGGATTTATTCCTGTAATAGCTCCTATAGGATTTGATGAAGAAGGGGGAACTTTCAATATAAATGCTGACCATGTTGCCGGTAAGATCGCTGGAGCTTTAAATGCTGCGAAGCTGATTCTGCTCACAAATATTGCAGGAATTATGGATAATAAAAAGAATTTAATCTCGACGCTGACTGAATCTGAAGCAAAAAAATTAATCAAGAAAGAAATCATTTCGAGCGGCATGATACCAAAAGTTATGTGTGCAATTGAAGCGCTTCATGACGGTGTAAAAAAAGTGCATATAATTGACGGCACTGTTGAGCATGCGCTGATACTTGAAATCTTCACTGACTCCGGAATTGGAACGGAGATCCTGCTTTGAGCACTCAGGACACAATATCAAAAACTAAAAATTACTTAATGAATACCTACGGCCGCTACCCCATAGCAATGGTCAGAGGAAAGGGTTCCTGGGTATGGGATTCTGAAGGCAAGAAATATCTTGATTTTATAACGGGCATTGCCGTAAACAACCTGGGTCACTGTCATCCGAAGGTTACAAAAGCTATAGTGGACCAGTCTAAGAAACTGGTTCAACCCTGCAATCTGTTTCATATAGAACAGCAGGGCGAATTTGCCCAAATGCTTGTTGAGAATTCATTTGCAGACAAAGTCTTCTTTTGCAATAGCGGCGCTGAAGCTAATGAAGGAGCTATCAAGCTCGCAAGAATATGGGGAACAAATAACGGTGAGAAATATAAGATTGTCCATGCCAGAGACTCTTTTCACGGTAGAACCATGGGCGCCTTGAGCGCAACGAGCAAGAAGTATCAAGCCGGATTCAAACCGCTGGTTCCAGGATTTAAGCCGATTGCATATAACAAGATCGAAGCTTTAGAAAAGGCGTTAGAAGATAAAAAAGTATGCGCTGTAATTTTAGAGCCGATTCAGGGAGAAAATGGCGTGATCTTACCGGCATATAACTATCTCAAAAAAGTCAGAGCGCTCTGCACAAAGAAAAAAGTGTTATTAATATTTGATGAAGTGCAGGTTGGTATTGGAAGAACAGGGAAACTCTTTGCATATGAGCATTACGGTATAAAACCCGATATAATGACTCTTTCTAAAGCCCTTGGCGGAGGTATTCCATGCGGAGCATTTCTAACCACCAATAAAATCGCCAAAAACTTAAGCCCTGGAATGCATGGCACAACTCTCGGTGGAAACCCACTTGCAATGAGCGCTGGAAAAGCCGTCTTGGATACAATTAATGAGGAAGGGTTATTGGACGGGGCAACTGAGTCTGGACAATATTTTTTAGATCAACTACAGACACTAAAAGACAAATACAAAAGAGAAATAAAAGAAGTAAGGGGTAAAGGTCTTATTTTGGGGATAGAGTTTAAAAATAATGGAATTGCTAAAGCTGTAGTAGAAAAATGCATAGACAAGGGACTACTTACAATTCTGACGGTACAAAAGGTTATGAGAATATTGCCTCCTTTGAATGTAAAAAAAGCGGAGATCGAGCAGGCAGTAAAAACTATTGATAAGGCATTAAAAGAGGTGACAGATGCCTAGACATTTGCTAAGCATTTTTGATTTATCAAAAAAAGATTTTAAAACCCTTTTCAAAAGAGCAGCCCAATTAAAGAAGGGAAAAAAGTCGGGAAAAAGCCATGAAGCTCTCAAGGGAAAATCGATCGGGATGATTTTTGAAAAGCTATCAACCAGAACAAGAGTATCTTTTGAAGTTGCAATTAATGATTTGGGAGCGGCTTGTCTTTATATGAACCCAAGTGATTTGCAGCTTGGTAGGGGAGAATCAATAGCTGATACTGCAAAAATATTATCATCTTATTTAGACGGGATCATTATCAGAACTTATGAGCAGGATCGCATAGAAGAATTTTCTAGACATTCTAAAGTTCCGGTAATAAATGCGCTCACTGATTTAGGCCACCCTACTCAGATTGCCGCAGACCTTTTCACCATCGTCGAGGCCGGAAAGAAACTCAACAAGATAAAACTGGCCTATGTTGGAGACGGCAACAACATTGTTAACTCATTCATAGGAGCAGCTTCTATATTGGGTTTCAGCTTATCTGTAGCTACACCAAAAGGGTATGAGCCCGATAGTGAATTCCTCAAGAAAGCTAAAGAAAGTGGAAATGGATCCATAGAAGTAACAAACGATCCCAAAATAGCTGTAGAGAACGCAGATGTTCTATATACGGACGTTTGGGTCAGCATGGGACAGGAAAAAGAGGCCAAAAAAAAGCAAAAAATATTTAAACCGTTTCAAATAAATAATGACCTCCTATCTTTAGCAAATCCCGGTGCTATTGTAATGCATTGCCTCCCGGCACATAAAGGTGAAGAGATAACTGAAGAAATTTTGGAAGGTCCAAATTCCGTAGTATATGAGCAGGCTGAGAACAAATTACATATGGGAAAAGCTATATTGGAAATGTTTCTCAAGACATAAGCTCCTATAAACATAGTATTTCAATTCCTCCAAAAAGCCATTAACAATAATTAAGTTCACACTTGAAGTGCTAAGCTTATTATCATATCTTTAATAAAAGTGTTAGAATTGCGAGACGTTATCCCTTGGGGGTTTCAAATGAGACGAGGAGAAAAAATTTATTATGTAAAGGACTTTATACAGACTGTGCCTCTCCCTTCGCCTAAAAAAATATTTAGCGAGCTAGAGAAATTAGGGTACAAAGGACAGACTGATGCCAGACGTGCTGTATCTCTTGCTGCCTATAGGCACGTAAAGAGATTAAAACAGATGCACTCTGCTAACACTCCTAGAACAGAATTGGCAACAAGACCAAATTCTATACTCATGGGACCCACCGGGTGCGGGAAAACATATCTCATTGAACTTCTGTTTGGAGAAATCTTCAAGCTACCATTTGTCATTATCGATATGACAAAGTTCACAGAATCGGGTTACGTAGGAGATGATGTAGTAAACATCTTGGTACAGCTCGTATACGCGGCAAATGAAAGTATTGATATTGCGGAATGTGGTGTAATAGTACTAGACGAGTTTGATAAAATTGCAGGATCTTCCAGCAGCGCCAGGTTTGCGGGACAGGGAACGACAAAAGATGTTTCCGGTTTTGGTGTACAGAGGGAGCTACTTAAAATATTAGAGGGGACAGATGTGCAGATACCGCTAGACTTTGGTTTTTCAAGCCGTGGCCCAAGAGCGCTTATTTCCACCCGGGATATATCCTTTTTTGCTATCGGAGCGTTCTCAGGTATAAAAAACTTATTCGGAAGCAACGAGGCCGGGTTCATAAAAAATATAGAGAAGAATAAAGTTCAAGAGGACACAATTGCTTACGACATGAGTCACGAAGAAGCTGACGATATAACTAAATTTCAGCTTTTTGGATTCTTACCTGAACTCATTGCCAGGTTTAACAGAATCGTTCCATTTTCACCACTAACCAGTGAAACACTAAAAGAAATTATCCATCTCAAAATCATGAATTATCAAGCCGAATTTGAAGAAGAAGGGTTTCAGTTACAACTGGGCCCCTTAATCATAGATCATATGATTGAAGAAGCAAAGAACAGGCAAACTGGGGCCAGGGGGCTTGATGTAATAATCTCCAAAAACCTTGAAGAAGTAGCTTTTGATTTATTTGGGAGGGGTGAGACAGGCGAAATTACCCTTACCGTTAAGTCGGGCGAGGTTACACACATTATAAAGAGACGTGCATGAAAATATATATTGAGAGCTTAGGTTGCTCCAAGAACCTCGTAGACAGCGAACTGATACTGGGCTCGCTTACAAAATCCGGCCATCAAATATCATCCGAAGAAGAGGCTGAGGTAATAATTGTAAATACCTGCGGCTTTATCGGAGATGCTAAGCAAGAATCGTTAGATGCGATTTTAGATCTTTCTGAATATAAGAAAAGCGGTAGCTGTAAAAAGCTTATAGTTACCGGCTGTATGGTTGAAAGATATTTTGAAGAGCTAAGTAAAGAAATTCCTGAAGTTGACGCGTTTTGGGGAACAGGGAATATCTTCAAAATTGGAGACGCTCTAGAACAAGAAAAATCGGAGAAAATTAAGATGTACCCTCCGGGCACGATTTATGACCCTGATTCTCCTCGAGTAATGCTAACCCCTTCTCACTCGGCCTTTGTAAAAGTTTCAGAGGGTTGTTCAAGAACCTGTACGTTTTGCATAATTCCCAAGATGAGAGGGATTATGAAGAGCAGAACTATAGATTCTATAGTAGGAGAGATTGCCGGCCTTGCACATCAGGGCGTGGGAGAAATCAACCTTATTGCTCAAGACATGACCAGTTATGGAAGAGATATAGGAACAAACCTTGAAACCATGCTCAGAGAAGCGTCCAAAGTTGAAGGGATAGACTGGATTAGGATTCACTACTGGTACCCCTGGGGGATATCAGACTCACTGGTTAAGCTTGTAGCAGAGGACAACAACATCTTGCCGTATGTGGATATGCCGCTTCAGCATATTAATGACAGGGTGCTCAAACAGATGGACAGAAAGACCAGCAGCAGACGCATTCGGGATACAATCAAGCAATTAAGAAGTGGTATAGATGACGTTATACTCCGTACTACTTTTATTGTCGGGTTTCCCGGAGAAACAGAGGATGAATTCGAAGAACTCCTGGATTTTGTGGAAGAAACTAAGTTTGACAGGGCGGGGGCTTTTAAATACTCACAAGAAGAAGGCACTCCGGCTGGAGTGATGGGCAAGCAAGTACCTCAGGAGATAAAAGAGGAGAGGTTCGAGCGGCTCATGGAAACTCAATCTGAAGTCTCTTTTGAGAAAAACAAGTCTCTTATAGGATCTGTTCACAAAGGATTCGTAGAAAGCGTGGAAGACGGAAATTACGTAGCTAGAATAGCTTCACAAGCCCCAGAAGTAGACGGGTATACATATATAAAAAGAGAAGAAGAGCTTATTTTGGGAGATCTAGTAGATATAAAGATCACGGATGCGGACATTTACGATCTATACGGGGAAGTAGTATAATAAGCCTATATTTGTTTACTCTCTAAGACCAAATCAGTTAACGAACCATTTACCACTAATTTTAATCATCCCCATTTGCATCAAACATTTGGCGTATTCCGTATGTTGTATTTCTCTCTGCAGGGATTCTTCCGATCTGCCTGGTTAGGCGGCGAAACTCCTCAGGTGGAAAATACTGTCCATAATTCGCTCCGGCTGAGCGTGATATCTGCTCTTCCATGAGCGTGCCGCCAAAGTCATTAGCCCCCGCTGTGAGTGAGAACTGGGCAAACTCCGGGCCCTGTTTAACCCAGGAGACCTGGATATTATTTATCCACCCTCTGAGCATGAGTCTTGAAACTGCATACATCTTCAACTGATCCAGATCAGTTGGGCCTTCAGCAACCTTCCCCTTTGAGTGTTTAAAGAGTCTCGTGTTCCAGGGAATAAACCTTAGAGGTACAAACTCTGTGAATCCTCCGGTCTCTTTTTGAATATCGCGTAGAATGCCGATGTGTATTGCCCAGTGTTTGGGCTTGTCAACATGACCATACATGATTGTTGAAGTGGTGTGCATACCGGACAGATGTGCTTTTTTGACAATTCTTATCCATGCTTCTGTAGGCATTTTACGAGGGGCAATAATTTTCCTGACTTCTTCAACCAATATTTCAGCCGCAGTGCCCGGGAATGTGTTGTGTCCAACATCTTTTAGTCTTTCGATGAAGTCTTCCTCTGTAATGCCAAGTGATTCGGCGCCGTAAAATATTTCAAATGGAGAAAACGCATGAGTATGCATCTCGGGTACTGCTTTTTTCACAGCTTTGATTAATTCAATATAAAAATTACCGTCAATATCAGGGTGCATACCGCCCTGCATGCAAACCTCTGTAGCGCCTATTTCCCAAGCCTCTTTCACTCTATCCGCTATCTCATCCATGCTGAGGAAATATGCTCTTTCGTCCCCTTCTGGGGCCATAAAATTACAGAATCCACAGTATGTATTGCATATATTTGTAAAATTAATATTTCTGTTCACAACATAGGTAATAACGTCGCCAACATCTTGTTTTCTGATTTCATCAGCAGCAATGGCAAGAGCCGAGATCTCATCCAGGTCTTCTATACCAAATAACGCCTCGCCATCCTCAACCGATACTTCGTCCCCAACTAGAGCTTTATTAACAATTCGCCCAGTAGTGCCATTTACCTTTGACAAGAGACTATCAAGCCCCATTGCCCTATTTTCTTCTATTCTATCAATTGCTTCTTTAATGTCAGCCATTTGTCACCTCTTGGAGTGGTACATAACCGTCTTTATCTACAAAATTCACTACACGTCTAAGCACTTTTTCATCAATAAATTCCTTGTCAATAAACTCCGGGTATACCGGCAACCTTTCCCTTAGTGTGAAGCCTAAATCATGAACCATATCCTGCATAATCTCAAGCTTAGGCCAAGGAGCCTCTGGGTTAACATAATCAATCGTAACCGGAGATACTCCACCCAAATCATTAATTCCTGCATGAATGAATAGTGGATAGGTCTCAGGATTCAAGTTCGGCGGAATCTGAATATTCATCTTCTCACCGAATACCAGCCTTGAGATAGCAACCAACTTTAACATCTCAACAAAGCTAGGAGGAGGATATTTCTCCATCATTATTCCGGGTTTTGGACTAAAATTTTGAATGATTATTTCCTGTAGATGGCCGTACTGATTATCAAGCTCTTTTAGAGCAAATAGAGATTGGATACGCTCTTGCCATGTTTCCCCTATTACTACCAGTATTCCAGAGGTCCATGGAATCCTAAGTTCCCCGGCAAGCTCCATAGTTTTCATTCTCTGTTTGGGAACTTTATCGGGGCACCTATAATGCGCCTCATCTTTTTGAAGTAGCCTTGGGCTGATGTTCTCTAACATAAGACCCATACTAGGATTGGACTGTCTAAATGCGAGTAATTCATCACTTGTGGCTAAACCGAGATTCGTATGAGGAAAAATGTTCTCTTTGAGTCCTGCCTCTCCCATTGCGATTAGGTATTCAGCGGTTGTGTTATAGCCAAGTTTTTGCAGCGCCTCTTTATAAATTGGATATTTAAGCTCAGGCTTATCCCCTGTAACAAATAGTAGTTCGGTACATCCTAACTCGGCTCCCTTTTTAGCCATATCTACCACTTCTTGTGGGCTCATAAAAAGTGGCCCCTCACCAGGTTCATATTTGAAAGTACAGTAGCCACAGTGATTACGGCAGATTTGAGTTACAGGAACAAATACATTTTTGGAATAAGTCAGAATTTGCCCTTTTCCTCTATCCCTTAATTTGGAAGCCGTTAGAAGCAAGTAAGGGATTTCGTCTTTATCTATATTTACAAGATAAAGCGCTTCTTCAAGATTGATAGCCTCCCCTGACTCTGCTTTTTCCAATATCACGGAGAGTTTTTTTGAAGGACTGTTCAATAACGACTCGCATCCTAGCGAGTCAAGTACATTTTCCCAATCTTTATCAATTGAAGCCATATCAAATTTTTTTATTAATTACCCCAGTTAATTTGAAAATCAGGGAGATCTAAAAATGCCAATCCCTAATTTAACCCTCTTATCTTTGCATAAAGGGCATATTCTTGTCAAGAATAATTAGTATGCAGTATATTGGGAGTAATTCAAATAAATTCTTAGATCAATTCAAGAACAGATGATGCAAGAGTAGCGGCCTTTTTACTATCAGACATAACCGTATCAACAACCAATGTCTTTAGACCTAAATCGGCTATTTCCTGATTTTCGTGACCATCTTCAACATCGATAACCATTGTATCTAAGAAATCAGAATAAAGTCTAGCTATCTGGGCAGATGAAACCTCAAGACCTAACCCCCTCATTAACCTGTCTGCGGGGCCCTTAAGCGGCATCCCGCCTACAAGAGGACTTATGGCGATAATCCGAGCTTGAGTCTTTTTTAGAGCATCCCTAACCCCTCTGACTTGAACTATAGGGCCGATACTAATGATAGGATTACTGGGACAAACTATTACAGCGCGTGCATTCATAATAGAATCAATAACTCCTGGGGCCGGGCTAGCATGGTTTATACCACGAATAGTAACACGGCATACTTGAGGGACCATCCTTCTTTTCACCAGATATTCTTGGAAATGCATTTCACCCTCATTGGTTTGAATCCACGTTTCAACGTCTTGATCGGTCATAGGTATTATTTTGATATTTTGTGGGATATTAAAAGCTTCTGATATTTTTGAGGTAATTTCAGTTGGTGTGTGTCCTTTGCCTCTTAAATAAGTCCGGTATATATGCGTTGCAATATCTTTGTCCCCAATATTAAACCAGGTATCTAAACCAAATCTTTCTAGAGAATTTAGTGAGTTGAAAGTATCTCCATCTAAGCCCCACCCTTTATTCTTATCTATTACACCGGACAAGCGATAAATCACTGTATCTATATCAGGAGATATATTAAGTCCGTTTAAACATATATCATCACCTGTATTAACTATGACGTTTAATTGCTCGTCACCAATTACGCTACAAAGACCTTCTAAGAACTTAGCGGCGCCTACTCCGCCTCCAAGGGCAGTTATCATAGGAATTTTTCCTTTTTAGAGAGTAGAATAAGAATATCAATTCTCTCTTTTGATTCATTGAATGAAAGGCGGTTTTTAGAATATTTGAGCGCTTTAATACTGTCAAGTAAGAGATATCGACTTATGAACATATTAAATCAAGCGGCCTAATGTAATATAGATGTTTCAGCCAAGCTAAATTAAGGGTAAGATAGTAGTCTATTTAACAACACTGGTTCTTGAAACTACCCGGCAAGTGGGATAGATTTTATAAAAATAAATAGTAAAGAGGAATATTAAATATGAATCTCGACATGATAAGAAGAAGGCATAGATGGCTTACATTATTTATACTGTTTTTTATTAGCGTAGCTTTCATTTTTGGAATTGGGTCTTTTGTAACAGGTTTTGGGGATTTAGCAGGCGGCACAGACGGCACCGCAGCCGAAGTTAACGGTGAAGAAATCAGTATGAGAGAATATGCTTTAGAAAGAGAGAACATGAGAAGACAGTTTGGCCAAGGGCAAGAATTACCTCAAGCAGCAATTGATATAATAAATGTGAGGGCCATAAACCAATTAATAGATTATAAATTACTTGCGCAGAAGGCTAAACAAATGGGATTTGAAGTTACGAATGAGGAGTTTAACAACGCAATACATTCAGACCCCTCTTTTCAAATTGACGGACAGTTTGTTGGTGTTGAAAGGTACACGAATTTTATAGAACAAAGACTCAACCAGAATTTAACAAATTTTGAAAACAACTATAAACAGAGAATGGCAGCACAAAAGCTGGCTCGTTTTATTGGTGAGACTATATTTGTAACAGATGAGAAACTGATGGCTACCTACGACTTACAAAATGAATCTGTAAATCTTAGTTTTATAGAGTTTTCTAGTGCTGATTTTGCAGATGACGAAGTTCCTCCAGATGAAGAAATAGAAAAACATTACCAAAGCCGAAAAGCCAATTTCAAGACTGATGAACTTAGGAAAATCCGCTATATAATTCTTGAACCTGAGAATTTTGAAAACAGCCTTCAAGTTTCAGATGAAGAACTAAATGCTTATTACAATGCATACCCCGAGGAATTCCAATCTGAAGATGGAAAGACTCTTCCATTTGAAGAATCAAAAGACGATGTCGCGTCCAATCTAAAAAGCCAAAGGGCTGAAGTAATTCGCCAGGAATTTTTAGAAAGCTTCGAGTTATCCCAAAATCCAGAGACCGGTATTGATCAGATCGCAAAAGAATATTCAATTGAAACTATAAGCGAAAGCGCTGCATTTGCGGCATCAGAAACAACTGGGGACATTCCTCCTTTAATAGTAAATAAAGCTTTTTCTACAGAGAAAGGCAGTTTAAGCGTAGTACCTGTAGGCACGTCCTTATGGGTTGTTGAATTAAGTGAAGTCTCTGAGCCTAGAGACAAGACACTCCAAGAGACTAAACCTGATGTTATAGCCTCAATTAAGAACCAGAAATCTAGTAATCAGGCAAGAAAAAAAGCTAATGAGACTTTAACTAAGCTAAAATCGGCAAAGAAAGAAGAGATAGCAGACAAGGCAAAGGAACTCGGGCTAAACCTAAAAGAAACCGGGCCGTTTACCAGAATGCAGAGAGTTCCGGAGATAGGCATTGAAGAAGTAAAATCAGAAGCATTTCAAATGAATGACAACTCTACAGTGCTAGGAAGAGTTTATGAAAATGGAAACAGTTTCTATGTTGTAATATTTAAAGAGAGGGCAGGCGCTGATCCAGCTGAGTTCGAACTACAAAAAGCAGGGTTGCAAGAGCAGGAACTTCAAGCAGAGAGAAATGCTCTTTTACAAACATGGATACAGAACCTGAGGCGGGAAGCTAAGATAGAAACAAATGACGATTTATTCCCTGCACAGGGATAGCTTAAAAAAGAGTGCGTAGTATCATATTAAAACAAGTCTTCATAATTAAATTCATGGTTGATTGGATTTAGCATTTTGATTTAACCTTACTTAGAAATCTATTAAAAACATGAAAATAACATCCCTTGAAATCAACGGTTTTAAGTCATTTTACAACAAAACCAAAATAAGGTTTCACAATCAGCTAAGCGCAATTGTTGGTCCCAATGGTTGCGGCAAATCAAACGTGATTGATGCAATAAGGTGGATACTAGGAGAACAAAACCCAAGGCTCCTTAGGGCAGAAGTAATGGAGCAGCTTATTTCAAACGGCAGCGAACTTTTAAAACCGGTTGGCATGGCTGAAGTCTCATTAGTACTGGAGCAGGTTCCAAAATATAATTTTGAAGAAGTTGAGATCAAGCGCAGGGTATTTAGGTCTGGAGAAAGTGAATACTACTTAAACGGAGTTTCCTGTAGGTTAAAAGACATTACGGACATCTTTATTGATACCGGATCTGGAGCCAGAACTCATTCAATAATTGGACAGGGCAGCGTAGAGAAACTAATAATGGCAAAGCCCGAAGAAAAGAGAACTTTAATTGAAGAAGTAGCAGGCATAAGAAAATACAAGATCAGAAGACGTGAGACCGAAACCCGGATCAAGACTACAAAAGAAAACCTAAGCCGTGTCCGGGATATGGCAAATGAAGTTAAGCGCCAAATGGACACCCTCAGCCTACAAGCAAAACAAGCCGAGGAGTTTAAAGAAATCTCAGAAGAAGCAAGCAAACTGGAATCAACAATACTCAATGCCAAACTATACAAACTACATAAGAAAAAAGACAAAATACTTGAAGAAAAATCAGTAATAGAAAAAAGGATTTCTGAAGCAGAAAGAGAAGCAGCACAAATCACCAACCATTTAAGAACATTAAATGTCCAATTTGCAAATACCGAGGAATCCCTGAAAGAATCTGAGAGAGAAACAAATATTACGCGAATAAACCTTCAAACCAGACTATCCTCACAGGAACTCTTGAAGAATGAGGTTTCCAGTATTGATAAGTTTATTGAAAAAATACAGAGTGAAGCTGTTCTATTAGGAAACGAGACAACAAGGATCGCTGAGCAGCTTCAATCCAAACGAGAAATGTCCCACCATGTAAAAGAAGACTTGGAAAAAGAAGAGTCACAAATATCAGAAAGGGAAAGTACTTTACTAACCCTTAAAACCAAACATAGTCAATCAAGAGAGGATCTAAGGAATATCAGAACATCGTTATTTAAAACTCTAAACGAGTATAGTTCATTAAAGGGCTCAGCGCTTGGGCATGAGAAAGAGCTTAATGAGCTTATATCCAGAAAATCCCAAATTGAAAACGAACATGAGGAATTAATTCAAGAACAGAAAAGCGCCATCAGAGACATTGCAAATCTTGAAAACACTTCTAAAGAGAATGAATCTAGAAAACAAAATATTAATGAGACAATTGGCAAACTTGCGTTAAGCCTTACTTCACTAAATGAAAAGCTTAGACTAGCCACTGAGAAAAATGATTCTTTCAAAGAGGAGTTAAATGAACTTAACTCAAGATTAAATGCACTTAAGCAAATCCAGTCTAACTATGAGTGGCTACCAGAGGGTATTAGAAATTTCATTTTACAAAATAAAGGACAAGGTGTACTTGGAACTTTTTCAGATTTCATCTCAGTTCCTGAGGGCTACGAAAGAGCAGTAGAAACAGCTCTAGGAGATACACTGAAGTGGATTTTAGTCGACGAGAGTTCGCAAGCGATAAAAGCCATTAACTCTTTAAAGCAAGGTTCTATCGGTCGAGGAACATTCATATCTATTAAAGATGAGAGAATAAATACTGAGATTTATAAAAGCACAGAGAACATGAAATCTCTATTCGAAATTGTGCAGATTGAGAATATTAGAAGCAATATTATCGAAAGGACTTTAAAAAGGGTGTTCTTGGCACCCACTCTTGATGAAGCTCTTGAGGCAAGAAAAGGGGCAAATGACAATTCTTCTTTCATAACAACTGATGGAGATTTTGTTCACGCAAACGGAGCAATCTCCGGCGGCCCTACCCAGCCCGGAGTGCTTGAAAGAAAAAGAGAAATTGAAAATCTGACTATTAGCACCCAAGAGCTGAAAATTGAAATCGAAAAAGCAACTTCAGACATTGAGGGCAATGAGAAAGAAATCCACACAATAAACGAGCGTATTACTGAGTACAACAACCGGTTAATAGAAATAGATATTAAAGAAGCTGAAACAAAAAAAGATATTGTAAACCTTAAAGGATATTTGGAGAAAATAGAAAAAAGGATTGAATATGTTACCAAAAACTTTGAGCAAATTGATAACGATACTAGCGAAAAAGCTATTCTAATTGAGGAATCAAATTCCAAAATTAAAATTCTAGATATTGAAAAAATTGACCTTGAGCAAAAGTTAGCCGCTGTTGAGGAAAAAATTCAGCTGGATGAACAAGAAGAAAGAAATCTTGAAAGAGATATTTCTGACAGGAAAGTCAAGTGCGCATCACTCAGAGAAAAAGAAAGGAGTTTGTATGAGGACTTAGCTGAGCTTGATATACGAAGAGCCGATATCAACAAAAGGATAGAGCTTGAATCAACTAATATAGAAGAGAAAAAGCAGGAAAAGTTAAACCTTATAGAAAAAGAAGGCAGCACTATTATCGATATTGAGGACATTCAAAACAATCTCAAGAAAAAAGAGGAAAGCTTAACTCAAAGAAATGAAGAGAGAAGAAAACTACAAGAAGAGATAACAATCACAAGCGAGAAAAGGGAAAACCTAAACTCTCAGTTATCCGATGTAAGACTTAAGGGCAGTTCATTTGAAATTGATTTAAATAGTGTTCAAATGGAAATTGAGAATATTACGGACACGCTTAGAAGAAACCACTCATACGACATGGAAAACAAGCCCGATATGAGTCTTGAGGAAGAACAGGAGCTATTAGATGTAGACCTTAACATTGAAGAGCCTAGACTAAGAAGGCTACAGCAGAAAGCTGAAAGGTTTGGCCCGGTGAATCTTCTAGCACCTCAGGAATATAACAAGTTAGAAGAAAGATATACATTTCTGAATGAACAAATGGATGATCTAACACAAGCTATGGAATCTCTGGCTAAAGCAATCAGCAAAATTGATAAGGAATCAGAGAAGAGATTTAATGAAGCATTTGAAGTTATGAATGAAAAATTTCAGCAAATATTCTCCCGCCTATTCAGAGGGGGTGAGGGGAAACTCGTTCTAACTGAAGAAGACAACATGCTTGAGACGGGCGTCGAGGTAATGGTAAGACCAAGGGGCAAAAAATTTCAATCTATCAACCTTCTCTCGGGTGGAGAAAAAGCTCTTTCAGCTATAGCACTAATAATATCAGCCTGCTTGATTAAACCGGCACCATTTTTACTATTTGATGAGATTGACGCACCCTTGGATGACAAAAACACATCTTACTTCATGGAACTTATTAAGGAAATAGACAAGAATTCTCAAGTGGTCCTGATTACTCATAACAAAAAAACAATGCAGGAAGTACATTCTCTTATCGGCATCACATCTAACAAATCAGGCACTTCTTCAGTAGTTTCTGTAGAACTTAATTGAATTTTAAAGCTCCGTGATTAAGTTCCAAAGAGAACACACTCCTACTAAAAGTAACTTTTTGCACAGTTTTGATAGGTTTGGAGTTTGTATAAGTATTATACGTTTTATTTATTAGAAATTGGGTGTAACCAAAGACGATCATTCAATTTGTTATAGGGGTATTTTACCCTTATACTTTAGTCTGCTTTTATTTTTTGGAGGTTTATTAGAATATGATTTCCTACATAATGAAGAAAATAGTGGGCTCTCAGAACGAAAGAGAGATAAAAAAGCTGGGCTCTATAATTGACGTGGTTAACGAGTATGAAGAGGGCCTAAGCAAGCTTTCAAACATTGAACTCAAGGAAAAGACTGATTCTTTAATAGAACATGTAAAGAGTAGTTTAAACGGAAATTCCGTGGTTGATGATGAAAAACAAGCTCAAATACTAGAAGAGACACTAGAAGAAATACTCCCTGAGTCCTTTGCAGTTGTCAGAGAAGCTGCGCGTAGGACACTCGGAATGAGACCTTTTGATGTTCAGTTGATTGGCGGACTTGTGCTTCATGAGGGCAAGATATCAGAGATGAAAACCGGGGAAGGAAAAACTCTTGTAGCAGCCCTACCTCTTTTTCTAAATGGACTTACCGGGCTTGGTGCGCATCTTGTTACGGTTAACGATTATCTGGCAAGACGTGACGCATTATGGATGGCATCTATTCATAAGTTCCTAGGCCTATCGGTAGGTGTCGTAAACCATGACATTTCATACTTAGTAGAGTGGGAAAACCCCCAAAGAGCGCAGAGTGCAATTGATAACAATTTAAGCGTATGGCCAAGTGAATATGCCAAGATGGAAATCTCACCCGAAAAGAACCTTGATGTATTATCAGCCTTTAAGACCACACTGGTAGAGTGCTCAAGGAAAGAAGCTTACGGAGCTCATATCACTTATGGCACAAACAACGAATTTGGGTTTGATTATTTAAGAGACAATATGAAATTCTCTCTCGATGATTATGTACAAAGAGACCATAATTTTGCAATAGTGGACGAGGTAGACAGTATCTTAATTGACGAGGCGAGAACACCGCTTATTATTTCAGGACCTTCTGAGGATTCAACAGAGCGTTACTATGAAATTGATAAAATTGTAAGACATCTAAAACCAGAAGTTGATTTTACGATTGATGAAAAGACAAAGCAGGTTACTCCAACTGAGGAGGGGTCTACAAAAGCAGAGAAAGCTCTTGGCGTAAGCAATCTTTATGACCCTGCGAATTTAGAGCTGCTTCATCACGTTATTCAAGGACTCAGGGCGCATCATCTATTCCAGCGCGACGTAGAGTATATGATCAAGGACGGCCAAGCTATTATTGTGGATGAATTCACCGGAAGATTAATGCCGGGAAGAAGGTGGAGCGATGGTCTTCATCAAGCAGTTGAAGCTAAAGAGGGAATACAGATTGAGAATGAGAATCAGACCCTGGCAACTATAACGATTCAAAATTATTTCCGTATGTATAGAAAATTAGCAGGTATGACTGGTACTGCTGATACTGAAGCATTTGAGTTTAAGAATATTTACAAGCTAGATGTAAATGTAATCCCTACCAATAAACCAATGATTAGGGATGATAGAAACGACCTGATATATAAAACCGAAGAGGAAAAATATAATGCTGTTGTGGAAGAAATAAAAGAGCTTAATGAACAAGGACGGCCAATTTTGGTTGGTACCACGTCGATTGAAAAATCTGAGAAGATCCACAATAAGCTGACAAAGCACAAAGTACCGCACCAAGTTTTAAATGCAAAGCAGCACGAAGGAGAGGCCGGAATAGTCGCGCAGGCAGGAAGAATCGGGGCTGTAACAATCGCCACAAACATGGCAGGTAGAGGAACGGATATCATTCTCGGAGGAAACCATGAACATCTGGCAAACGAGATACTTAAAAACGAATATAAGGTAGACCCCGCAGAAGCCGAGACACAACAGCTTGAAAAAGCAATGCTTGAAGCAAGAGCTATTTGCGAGGAAGAAAAGAAAAAGGTTTTGGAAATGGGCGGGCTTCATATAATCGGCACTGAAAGACATGAATCCCGAAGAATAGACAACCAGCTAAGAGGTAGGGCCGGAAGACAGGGTGACCCCGGGTCTTCACGTTTTTATGTATCGCTTGAAGATGATCTAATGAGAATATTTGCCTCTGAGACAATAACTAAAATCATGGATAAGCTGGGATGGGACGAAGGCGAGCCTATTGAGCACAAAATGATAAGCAGGTCTATTGAAAATGCTCAGAAAAAAGTTGAAGGCCATAACTTTGACATTAGAAAGCATTTGCTAGATTATGACGACGTATTAAATACACAAAGAGACGTTATTTATACCAAACGCAAAGAGTTCCTGGCAGGCGGAGAGAACTTAAAAGATAGCTTATACGAGATGGCTGATGATATTACAGATGATCTCGCAGAAGCCTCACTACCTGACAAAATAAATGTAGATACAATTGATCTTGGGGAGATCAAAGAATCCCTTCACGCACAGTTTAATGTAGAAATCGACTTTGAAGATTTGCCTAAAGATGCCTTTAAAAAAGAAGATGTATCCGAATACATTCAAAACAAAGTACATGAATATTATGAGCAAAAGGAACAGGATATCAGCTCTGACACGATGCGGCAGATAGAGAGATTTGTAATGCTGCAGACAGTTGATTTCCTTTGGAAAGACCATCTACTCAACATGGATCATCTAAGAGAAGGTATTGGGCTTAGGGGCTATGCTCAGCAAAACCCTCTTCATGAATACAAGAAAGAGGGCTTTTCGATGTTTGGCTCACTTATGTACCGGTTAAGTAACGATGTCTGCGAGAAACTTTTTAGAGTACAGCCAGCCAGTGAGACCGATATAGAAAGATTAGAAAAGCAAAGAAGAGCTGAGCAGCATCGTATGGTATTAAGTAGAGGAGAATCAGAAGAGGAGGAGAAGAAAAAGCCAGTAAGAAGACAGGAAAAAAAGGTGGGAAGAAACGATCCTTGCCCTTGCGGAAGCGGCAAGAAATACAAAAAATGCCACGGACAGGCATAGGGGAGCTTAATAGGTAAGAATATGAACAACAGACAAATAAAATTTTATCAATTTAAAGGAAAACCGCCGTTCTATGTTTTCCCTCTCATGTTGGTATTGGTTGTTTTAATAATTGGCGTGTTAGCTGTATTTGGACTGTTTATAGGAATAGCGGTAGCGATCGGAGTAATAGTTCTAACAGTACTTAGGTTGATCACCTCTTTTGGCAGCAAGAAAAAAGACCCGCTCACTTCGAGAAATGACGGCGATACAACAACAATTACTTTAGATGAAAGCGATTATGAAATAATAGAGAAAGAAGACAAGCCTTAGCCTGTAGCTAAGATGCTTTTTGTATTTCGCTTGCTAAATTAAAATCTTTTTCGGTTAATCCACCCTCACTATGAGTAGAGAGAGTTATAGTCACTTTACTGTATTCAATTAAGATATCAGGGTGGTGGTCAACTCGCTCTGCTAGTATTGCAACTTTAGTTACAAATCCCATTGATTCTACAAAGTTTTTGAATTTGAACTGTTTAACTATCTGATTTCCTTCCTGCCCCCAGCCTTCTAAGCCGAAAAGACCTTCGTTAATTTCATTTTCTGATAATAGAGCCATGTGATTTTTCTCCTGTTCAATACAAATTAATGTATGCCGACTGGATAGTCAAAGAAATGTAATTTAAGTTAATGATAATGGATAACGTTTTCATAAGCATGGGCTCAAACCTAGGAGATAAGATTGGCAACTGCAGAAAAGCTGTAAATGAAATAGCAGGATTCTGTGAAGTTATTAGAGTCTCTTCTCTTTATGAAACTGAACCAGTCGGAAAAGAGGATCAGCCTAATTTTATCAACTGTGTGTCTCAAATTGAAACCAATCTTTCTCCTCATGAATTGCTTAAAAAACTAAATTCAATCGAAGAAAAACTGGATAGAGTAAGAACTGAAAAGTGGGGACCCAGAACAATCGATCTTGATATCATCTTCTACAACGATCTTATTATAAATGAAAGTGATTTAATCATCCCTCACCCAAGAGCACACCTAAGACGATTTGTGCTTGAGCCGATTTGCGAGATTGCACCTGAGTTTATTCATCCTGGGCTGGATTCATCTGTGTTGGAACTCCTTAAACTTTTAGAAGACAATAAAAAAATTATAAAACGAGAAGAGCAATTCACAATTTCTCAACAGTAATCCACAATCAATCCACAGCATAAGCACATAATTTCAAGACCCCTGTCCACATTTATTTAAAAAGCAGTTCGACGCAAATTAGCAATAATTAAGGATAGTTACATTTGGCCGAACCGAATATTGCACAATATGGGAAGAATAAGAATATCTAACCAGTGAAAGTTATACACAGGATTATTACTTTTTCCAGCACTCAAT
>JBBDIN010000085.1:0-26335 GCA_040880385.1 Thermodesulfobacteriota bacterium
CTAAACTAACTGCGTCGGGGACTTCGGGGCGGGGGGGATCTATTATGCCTACAATTCCCAGTAGAGTAAGGTTTTGTTCGACGTGCTCTTCGTCTAAGGATATGTCACTGGGCAGAATGCGGCGCGCTATAGCAAGTGTGCGGAGACCTTGCTCTGCAAGTGTAAGATAAGCAGTGTTAGCTGCAACTTTGTCTGTATCATTTAGAGTGCGAACCTGCTCTCCATCTAGGATGAGTGTAGAACGCTCCAATATCACTTCAGGCGCACCTTTGACGTGGGCTATCAAGCCAACGGGTGACTGCTCGATTACAGTCATCCGTTTGCGAAGGGAATTAAACGAGAATTCGCTTACAATATGAGAGAGTTCCTCTAGGTGTAAACCTGCTTTATTAGCCGCTACTACAAGGGCCGCCTCGGTTGGTTCCCCGATTGCATACCAGCCACGCTCGTCTTTAGCAATACGTGCATGGTTGCAATGAAGCCCACTTTCAAGAAGTGTTGAAATATCTTTTTGTTTGCTAAGATCAACTTGCTCTCCATTTTTTTGAAAATCGCCTACTGGAGCATAACCCACACCGGTTAATTCAAACTCCCCTGAAGGAAGCCAAATGCGCTGAACTGTCATTTGGTTTTGTGTGAGTGTCCCGGTTTTATCAGTACATATAATGGTAGCAGAGCCTAATGCCTCACCCGCCTGCAAACGACGAAGCAACGCGCGCCGCTTTACCATAGCACGTATACCGAGGGCCAACGTGATTGTTACTACTGCAGGTAATCCTTCAGGCACCACTGCTACAGCGAGAGCCACTCCTGTCAGGAACATGTCGAGTAAAGGTTTACCCAAAAGCCATCCTGAAAGTGCTACTATCGTTGAAATAATGACCGCTAATATTCCTAATTGTTTACCCAAAACTGCTAGCTTACGTTGTAAAGGCGTTGCTTCACTGTCTACAGTTCCTGTTAACTGAGCAATGCGTCCGAATTCGGTGGACATACCTGTTGATGTAACAATACCCATTCCCCTTCCGTTAGTAACTGCAGTTCCCATCCAAGCAGCCGATGATCTTTCAGCAAGAGGGGTATCCACAGGTACAGTATCTATTACTTTGCTTACGGACTTAGACTCCCCTGTTAAAGAAGATTCATCAACTTTAAGGTTGATGCTTTCAATTAACCTTATGTCTGCAGGTATTCGATCACCTATATTCAGTAGTAAAATATCTCCGGGAACCAGATCCCTGGCATCAATGGTTTGATTCGCCCCGTCTCGCAGCACTTCGCAGCGTGGCTCGAGCATCTGCTTTAGAGCCTTAATCGACTTCTCAGCCTTCCATTCCTGGATAAATCCGAGTACGCCGTTTAGCAACACGATTACCAAAATGGTAATCGCATCTCCTAACGCTCCAATGGCCAGAGAGACGGCTGCCGCAACTAGTAATATCAATATTAGAACATCAATGAACTGGCGCGCAAATACTGTATACCAATGGACCTTGCGAGTGGATTGCAGTGTGTTAGTGCCGTACTCCTGAATACGGTTATTGGCTTCTTGAGTGCTAAGGCCTCTTTCAGGATCGGTTTTTAATTTAGCAATTACAGAATCTATATCGAAAGAATGCCAGGGCAAGACCGGGAATTTATCTTCAGTAAGAAACTTTTGTTTTTCCATATGTATCACTTAAGAGTGATTAGAGGTACTGTATTGCACCCCTTTTGTCAAGCTAGGTTTAAGTTGGAATGATGACTAAAAAAGGGAGCAGAAGCTCCCTTCCCTTATCATATTTATTGTTGCTTAAACGTTGTTTCTGCAACAGTTCAACATGCAATATGGGCACACCTTAATTGTCAGTGTTTTAAACAGTTGCGGAGTTCTGTGAAAATATGAGGTTCAGAACTTTGAAGTTGAAGAGAACCCTAATTGTCAGTAAATCTATGAGATTCTTTAACTGACTTGTTTCTAAGCGCCCATAACCACTTATGGATTTCCATTGCAATAAATATTGTCAGGGCGAGTGCTATCAACAAAATCCACGTGTTTAGCTGGACAGGCTCTGTTTGCAGTATTGTTTGTCCGAAAGGTAAATACATGGCACCCACATGAATCAAGAATGCACTTAGAGCGCCGATGAGAAGAATGGGACTCCGTAGTGGTGATAGAACTAGTGCAGATTTGGTTTCGGAGCGGCAATTCCCTATATGGACGTTTTCAAACAAAACCATTAAAAGTAGCAATGCGTTACGTGCAGAGTATTCGCTCCAACCATTTTGAATCATGAAGTAGAAGAACCCGAAACCAACCAACCCCATCGTAAGTGCTCCTACCAATGTCCGTTCAACCATCAGCTTATTAAAAATCCTTTCTTTCGGTGATCTGGGCTTCTTCTGTAAAATATCTTCTTCACCGGGCTCAAAAGCTAGTGCAACATCCTGAATACCGTTGGTAACTAAATTTAACCATAGAATTTGAACTGGCAGGAGGGGGAGAGGAAGACCCGCTATCACACTGAGAGTCACCAACACCAGTTCTGCGGCTCCAGTTGAAATAAGAAGATAAATAACTTTTCGAATATTGTCGTAAGCCACACGACCTTCTTCAATTCCTGCAACGATAGTTGCGAAATTGTCGTCACTAATGACAAGTTCCGATGCTTCTCTAGCAACATCGGTACCTCCTTTCCCCATGGCTACTCCGATGTTAGCCGCCCTAAGTGCTGGTGCATCGTTCACACCATCTCCAGTTACTGCAACAAAATGCCCTATTTCACGTGCAGCCTGTACAATTTGGAGCTTTTGATGAGGCGCGACTCTTGCAAAAACTTTTGTTTGTGCGACTATATTGTGCATATCTTCTACTGATTTTCCTGTCAATTCGGCTCCAGTAACGACTTGGGCAATACCGGTAGCTAAACCTAGATCACGAGCAATGGCTAAAGCCGTGACACAATGATCTCCGGTAACCATTGAAACAGTAACGCCGGCTTCCTGGCAATTCTTTATAGCTTCGGGAACCTCTGAACGCAGTGGGTCGATCATACCTGCGAAGCCTAACAACGATAGACCTGACGGTTCCGGTGGTATCATAGAGTAATCGAGCGCACCTTTGTAATTCCCTTCAGCCAAAGCCAGTACCCGGTAACCTTTTTCAGCCATCTCCTCTACAATAATCAGATAATTGATCTTATCTCTCTCTTCTTTTAGCTCGCACATTTCTATGACTTTTTCGGGAGCACCTTTAACGAAAATCATTATTGAGTCTCCATCAACTGTATGATAAGAAGCCGAGAACTGGTGCTCCGGTTCAAAGGGAATTTGGTTGATCTGAGGATATAAATCCACTAGGGCTTCTCGGTAGTAATTTAATTTGTGGCCAAATGAAAGTAGTGCAATATCGACGGTATCTCCTCGCCAGTTCCAACCACTATCTCTATGATGTAAATCAGCCTCATTACATAATACTGCAGTCCTTGCGATTAGCTCTAATTCCGGATGACTGACCCCATCAATTGGTTTATTGTCGAAAAGCACCTGTCCTTCAGGCACGAAACCAGTCCCACTGACTTCAAAGACGTCACCCGTGGGCAAACGTACCTCTTTCACCGTAAGCTCGTTACGTGTAAGTGTCCCGGTTTTGTCCGTTGCTATATATGTACAGCTTCCCAATCCTTCAACTGCAGCAAGTCTGCGAACAATAACTCCCCGTCGCGCCATTTTGGTTGTTGCTATCGCCAAAGCAACAGTCATTGCTACAGGCAAACCCTCAGGTATTGCAGACACTGCTAAGGCAACAACAAAGAGAAGCATCTCAGTAAGATCGTATCTGCCGAATGATACGCTCAGCGTCCCTATGGCAAAAGCTGAAACAAGCACTGCCACCGCAATCACGCGTGTAAATCTCTTCATTCTGACAATAAGCGGCGGCTCTCCCCCAGTACCTGCCATTATATCGAGGGCTAGAAGTCCAACTGCCGTAGACTTCCCTGTACTAACAACCAGACCTTTAGCACGGCCTCTCGTAACAATAGATCCGGCATGAGCCATATTTAATCGGTCCGCAATTGGTGCGTTTAACTCACCCTTCCAAGATTTGTCTTTTACTACAGGGAGGGATTCTCCAGTCAACAAGGATTCATCCAACTCCAGACCATTTGTCGTAAGAAGTCTGATATCCGCCGGGACTCTATTCCCTGACTCCAGCCAAACAACATCACCGGGAACAACTGTTTCGGCATTAGTTTCTGTCACCTCTCCATTTCTTAGCACGGTGGCTTTTATTTGGAGTAGCTTTTGCAATGCATAGGCACTTTGCTCAGCCTTCCATTCCTGGTACCCACCAATTAAAGCATTCAGGAATAATACAAAAATTATAAAAGCAGCATCGGTAGGTTCCTTAATCAGAATAGAGATACCAGCTGCAAAAGCTAGGACATATATAAGGGGGTTGCTAAACTGCCGAACAAATATTTCCCATATAGGTGCAGGCGGCTTTTGTGGAAGTTTATTGGGACCGAATTTATTGAGTCTGACTGCAACTTCAGAATCTGTGAGCCCTGTCTCGGCTGCATCCAGAACTTTAAATATTGAAGGCAGATCTATCGAATGCCAGGGCAGGACCGGGAATTTATCTTCAGTAAGAAACTTTTGTTTTTCCATGTGTATCACTTAAAAGTATTTAACGGTACTACCAGAACAGGATAGGGTGACAATGAGATAACTGCACTGGTTGTGCTGCCGACATAGATGCGATCCACAATTCTGCGCTTTCTTCTCCCAAGCATAATAAGAGGAGTGCTTGTTATCTCATTCGCAAACTCAACAATAGCCTCTTCAGGCAATCCTTTCACTGTTTTTACTAAGGGCACTCTTAAATTGTGCAGTATGTCATCCACTATAACACTTAAATCAGACTCTACATCTTCAATATCGCGTCCTCCCTCACCATGTATATGGATAACGTGAACCGGATAGTTCCAATGTTCAGCGCAGTCTTTGCAAAACTCCGCCAGTTCTCTAGAACCCTCTTCAAGATCCAAGCAGAGAAGGATTGAAGTCATACCATGAGGTATTTGAATTTCATTCATTTGCCGATCCTCCAATTCATGCTCTAAGTTCTTCTCCCCATTTGCGAACTATTAAAGCAAATGCTAAGGGTACAATTATGGTAGAAAATGCGGATGCCGCTATGAGCGCTGTAAAAAGATCCAAATCAATTAATTCAGCACTAAACAATAATTGAGCGACAATGATCTCTGTAGTAAGACGCGCATTCAGACCTATTCCGATTGTCCATGCTTCTTTTATAGAAATCTTGTTCATCGGCACCATAAGAAACACACCCAGCAGCTTGCCCATAAAAGCCGCAAGAAACAGTAGAATTGCTAAAACAGGTTCTCGGAGCATTCCCTCAACATCGGCATTTAGTCCTACCCAGAAAAAGAATATAATTCCTAAAAACCCATAGCTTATAGACTGTATTGTCTGGGTTACTTGCTCACCGACTTCTCTCATTTTGTCAAAGGTAGGCCGCATCAATACTCCTGCAACTATTGCACCCACAACCATACCAAGATTGCTAAATTCTGAGAAACCTCCAAAAGCAAATAGAACTACCATAGATAATAGCATGAGGTTGCGTGGATGACGCGGTAATAAGCGGCTCATATGAGGTATCAGCCAGCGTCTGCTGATCCAGGCAAAAAGAATAAATAATACCAGGCTAAAAAAGATGCCGGCAAGAGCATCAGTCACGTCAGCTGCTTTTTTACTGATCCACACTGATACAATTCCCACAAGTATCACTTCTATTATATCATCCAGTACTCCGGCACCGATTATAAAAGTCCCAACACGTGTGCGAATGAGTCTAAATTCATCCAAAATCGGAACTATCACCGCTTCCGCTGTTGGCATGCGTGTCAAGCCAACTACAAAAGCGATCACCCATCCGTAACCCAGGGCTAGCATGACTATAATACCAAACAAAAACGGGATAGTAGTGTTTAAAACTGTTAACCAGATTATATCCTTGCCCAAGCCGCGCATTTCTCTAGGATCGATCTGAATTCCTATAAAAAACAGAAGAAACAATACCCCGAGTTCAGCTAGTAAAGAAAGAGGTATTTGAATTTCCGATGTAAGAAGCCGGTCGCCAAGAGGCGTATAATGAATTGCCATTGCAATAAAAAGAGCACCAAGAATCCCAGGGATGCGAATTCGCGTGAGTAATGCAGCTAACAAATAAGACAAGGCCAAAAGGAAGGCGATGTCCAATAAAAGCTCACCTAATTGATGTTCTGTCATCTTTAAGTTGTAGTCTTAGTCTAAACTTACCTTAAGAGCTATTATACAAGCTTTTGTAGTTCAAGATAGATTGATAATGAGTTTAATTGTGTGGGAAGTTATATGCCAGTCTTAGTTCTCGCAACATGGACGTTTTCTTTAATTGGTGTTTTTCCATTCGTCTCAATATATTATCCAATGCGGTTAATGCATCCAGTATATGAGGGCCTTTATTCAACATAACACACTCCGCGCGATGCCCCATAGCGGCATCCGTGATTTCAGCCCTTGTAGGCGCTCCCTGTTTTGCTAGATTCTCCAGTACTTGAGTTGCCCATATTGCCGGAATGTGGGAAGCCTCACAAAGCCATAATATTTCCTCCTGTACTTCCGCCAAGCGCTCATAACCCAATTCAACAGCCAGGTCTCCTCTGGCAATCATAACGCCGCAACAGGGGCTTTTCATAGCCTCAAGAAGCATTGCCGGCAAGTTCTCGAATCCGCGCCGAGTTTCAATTTTAAGTACTATAGAGGGTTGTCCTTTGTCTATGCGTTTTATGTGGTGGATAAGCAACCTTATATCTTCTGGATTATTAGCGAACGACAATCCCACAATATCTGCGTTTTGTACGATGAATTCCAAGAGGGGAATATCATTTGACGTCAATGCAGGCAGACGAAGTTTGGTTAATGGAAGGTTTATCCCCTTATCACTTTTAAGTTTTCCCCCCTGGGAACTTGTATGAGTTATCCGGATTCTCAGGCCATGATCATCTTTTCCTTCAACGATTCCGCTTATTTTCCCGTCATCAAACAAGATCGGCTCACCAATTTTAACATTATCCAGTATCTCCGGTATAGTGCATCCAATTGCGGCATGTGATACCAGATTTGCTCGATCGTCATATTCCGTGCGACAACCGGATCTTAAATCCCTGGTTAGTTCGACTACATCACCCGGATGCAAAGGTATGAAATTTTCCTGAGGCGGAATATTTCCAACTACAGTCTCATCGTTTTGATGGCAGGATAGTTTGGTCCCTGAAGTGATATAAACCGTTTTGTGCGCTTCAGCCAGAAATCCTTCATCTATTTGTTCTGTTATTGTCATTATGCGATTGGCACCCCGCGCATCTACAAATTTAATTTTATCGCCTAGTTCGAGACGATTGAGCCATTCCTCTTTTACTGGCAACACTGCATCAGTCGATGCTTTATGCAAGAGCCCGCATTCATCTTTATTTGTTAGCAATACTTTTGAGGGTTTTACTACATGACCGTAAGCATTTCTCCGGGGACGAAACTTTATAACTGCAGGTCCGGGGCTGAGCGGTCCGGTGCGCAGCTTCGGTCCCGGCAAGTCCATACTAATTCTGCAGTCCAGCCCCGTTTCTTTCCGAGCCTGACTGAGATTTTCTATCATTCGAGACCATTTATCCGGGTCGTCGTGCGCGCAATTAATTCGCATGCAGTTCATGCCTCTCTTTAAGAGATTGAGAACAAGCTCATAATCATCGGCGGCTATGCTCGGCATGGTTATCATTATGTATTCATTTCGTCCTTCCGGTTTCGGCCCGAGAAGAGTTTTGGTATGCTGTTCTAGCAAGTGCTTTGCAGTATGAAAGTCGAGATTTTCTATATTATCATCAGTTAATCGGAGCGGGTATTCAGCAAGACTCGACAATGTGAGCAATACCGCATCGATGGTGGCAAGAACATGCGACTCGGAACGCCCTAGGGAAGAAAGCCCAAGTTCCGACAGTTCCGACTGTAACGCCCTCAGGTCATGACGTCTGAGAGCCAGATAGTGAATCAGGTTTTTTGCGCTTTCTCTGTATGATGGGTCAAGATCATTAATGTTTCCATTTAATTTTTCAGCTAAACACAGCATTTCTCCGCGCAACTCACTTAGTTGCTTAATCAAACTTACTAGTTCGTCTTTAGACTTGTTAAGTTTAAACATAATCGATTTGCTTAATAATTGGCCAGCCAAATTATTGTATAAAAAGATAACGTAGAGATATGAATTTTGTATTAAGCCTGCTTCTCTGAACTATACCATGGAACAATAGACATAAGACTTATCAAACCCCAGCATGTATCTTCGGTCGGTATTTTATCTGTATAACTTAAAAATGTTTAAGGATAGGACTATATTGAGTCTCAGCTTCATCATTTTCAGATCTTTTCTTCCATCTTGAGAACATTGACTGTGGTTTTCATAATAGAGTCGGGATTTAGGGAAATTGAATCTATTCCTTCTTTCACGAGGAACTCGGCGAATTCGGGATAGTCGCTAGGCGCCTGTCCACAAATGCCGCAGTGGCGCTCGTTTCGTTTAGCTCCTTCGATAGTCATTGAGATCATTTTCATTACGCCCGGATCTCTCTCATCGAAGTCGTGTGCTAATAGTTCCGAATCCCGATCAACACCCAGCGTTAACTGCGTGAGGTCGTTCGATCCGATCGAAAACCCGTCGAATAGTTCACTGAATTCATCTATTAGAATCACGTTGTTCGGAATTTCGCACATAACGTATACTTCAAGCCCGTTCTCACCCCTCTGGAGGCCGTTAATTGCCATCTGGTCCAGTACTTTTCTTGCCTCTTCAATTCTGCGGCAAAAAGGAATCATAATTACCAGGTTAGTTAGTCCCATATCGTCACGAACCCTTTTCATGGCTTGGCACTCTAATGCAAAACCCTCCCTGTATCGTTCATCGTAATAACGGGAGGCGCCTCGGAAGCCGATCATGGGATTTTCTTCTTTCGGCTCAAAATACTCTCCGCCTATCAGACTCGCATATTCGTTAGTTTTGAAATCACTCATTCGTACAATGACAGGTTTTGGATAAAAGGCAGCGGCAATTGTTGCCACACCCTCCGCTAATTTTTCAACGAAGAATTCTTCTTTGTCTTTATAACCATACGTAAGATAATAAATCTGATTTTGAGCAGATGTATTAGTTACCTTTTCGGGATGTATTAAAGCCATTGGGTGTATTTTAATATAGCTTGTTATGATAAATTCCATTCTGGCAAGTCCCACACCGTCATTTGGTATCATGGATAGAGAAAAAGCTAAATCGGGGTTCGCAAGGTTCATCATAATCTTGGTCGAGGGCCGTTTTAGATGCCCGAGATCAACCTTGTCTATATGAAAATCTATGACCCCGTCATAAACAATTCCCTCGTTGCCTTGAGCGCAACTTAGCGTCACGTACTGTCCGGTTTCTATGTTCTGAGTTGCATTCTCTGTTCCCACAACAGCCGGTATCCCCAACTCACGGCTCACAATTGCCGCATGACATGTTCTTCCGCCCCTGTTTGTTGCAATCCCTCCCGCAGCTTTCATAACGGGTTCCCAGTCCGGTGTAGTAGTGTTAGCTACAATTATCTCACCCGGCATTACTGAATGAAGATCATCTATATTTAAGACTACGCGGGCTTTGCCGCTTGCAATCTTTTCTCCAACACTTTTACCCTTAGCGATTACATTCCCTTTCCCGTCCAGAATATACTTTTCAAGCACTCCCGTATCCCTTTGTGACTGAACCGTTTCGGGCCGTGCCTGGACTATAAATAATTCACCACTCATACCGTCCTTTGCCCATTCAATATCCATCGGCACGAGCTTGCCCGATTTCTCCGAGTAGTGCTCCTCTATTTTCATCGCATAGTCTGAGAGTGTTAGGATGTCATCATCTGAAACCGAAAAACGCCTGCGGTCAACCACAGGCACTTCCACATTCCGGGTTAGAGCTTTGCTCTCACCGGGTCCATATACCATTTTAATTTGTTTTTGTCCGAGATTTTTTCTGATTATTGCTTTGTGCCCCTTTCTGAAAGTCGGTTTAAAAACATAATACTCATCGGGGTTAACGGTACCTTGAACTATGTTCTCCCCAAGTCCGTAACAAGCTGTGATGAGAATAACATCACGAAATCCGGTCTCAGTATCCAGGGTGAATATAACCCCGCTTGTAGCCAGGTCGGCACGGACCATCTTCTGAACGCCTATCGAGAGCGCAACCTGGAAATGATCAAAGTTGTTGTCTATCCGGTACGATATTGCTCTGTCGGTAAACAGAGATGCGAAGCACTTAGAACACGCTTCTTTAAGAGTGCTGTAACCGCTTATATTGAGATATGTTTCCTGCTGCCCTGCAAAGGAAGCAGTGGGCAAATCCTCCGCCGTAGCTGAGCTTCGCACCGCCACATCCACACTGGGTCCGTATTGTTCGGATAACTTGTCGTATGCGAGCTTGATTTCTTCCCATACGTCTTCCGGAATACCCGCGCTTAAGATTAATTCTCGGGCCAGTTTGCCTCTTTCGGATAGATCAATAACATTACTTTTATCCAGACCCTGCATTAGCTCTTCAAGTTTATCTTTTATCCCAGAGGAGTTCAGCACATGCCAGTATGCATCCGCACTTATTGCAAAGCCGTTTGGAATTTTAACGCCCTTGGGAGTGAGCTCCCGGTACATCTCGCCGAGAGAAGCATTCTTTCCTCCAACAATGGGAACATCTTCGATCCTGACCTCATTGAACCAGCGAATGTATTTGGGATCTTCTTTCATTGCTCTCTCCTTTCTAATTTTTCTTTACATATGTCATTTTTATAATATTCACAATAATAAAAACAATTTGGTGTGTGTTACAATTCATTATATAAGTCTAATTCTTTATTACTATTGATTGCAAGATTTATACCAGTAACTGAGGGTTAATATGAGAGTCGCCGTATTCAGCACTAAATCTTATGATCGCAAGTTTTTACAGGCTGCCAACAGTTCCTACGGTCACGATCTGGTTTTTTTTGAACCGCATTTGACCCGGGAAACCTGTGGATTAGCTTCCGGATTCGAAGCGGTATGTGTTTTTGTAAACGATCTGCTGGACGCTGATGTTCTGAAAGCCATCAGTGAGTATGGGATAAGGCTGGTGGCGCTTCGTTGCGCGGGTTTTAATAATGTAGATCTGGTTTCAGCAGCCGAGCTTGGCATAAATGTGGTTAGAGTTCCGGCGTATTCCCCCGAGGCTGTTGCCGAGCATACGGTCGCGCTAATTTTATCGCTCAATAGAAATCTGCACCGTGCATATGCCAGGGTCAGGGAAGGCAATTTTTCCCTAGAAGGATTACTCGGTTTTAATTTGGCTGGCAAGAATGTTGGTATTATAGGCACCGGAAAGATAGGTACTGCCTTAGCGAAGATAATAACCGGATTCGGGTGCAACGTTCTAGCCTTCGATCCCTATCCTAACTCAGAATGTGAAGCATTGGGAGTAAATTATACAAATGAGGCAACTCTTTTCAAAGAGTCTGACATAATTAGTCTCCACTGCCCGCTAACCCCTGAAACACACCACTTCATCAATTCAAATGCCCTCAAAAAGATGAAAACGGGGGTCTTGATTATAAACACAAGCCGAGGCGCTGTAGTGGATACGAAAGCAGTCATTAGCGCTCTAAAATCCGGCAAGATAGGTTATCTCGGACTTGACGTTTATGAGGAGGAGGAAGAGCTGTTTTTCGAAGATTTATCCAATGAGGTTATTCAAGACGACCTGTTCGCACGTCTGCTCACCTTCCCGAATGTTCTGATAACCGGACATCAAGCATTTTTTACACGTGAAGCTCTGGAGGCCATTGCCGAAACTACTCTATCCAATATTACAGATTTTGAAAAAAGCGGCTCATGTGTAAACCAGATTACTGTAGATCGAATTAAGAAGTAATTGCAACCCGATTTAATCACCCATATTATTTATTGCAGATCCCGATAATATGTCAGATGCAGTAAAATCTGACAGCAATTATGATGCCCTGGCTTTCATAAATCTATCAAAAGAACCAGTTGTCAATCTTAATAGGACAAGTTTAGTCTCTGGCATAAGAATTGCACTTAATACTTAATAGTAGTATAAATAATGTTAGGGGGTGATTTAGAATGATGAGGGCTAACATATTAAAAGACGTGAATAAAATAGGGCTCGAAGATCGTCCGATTCCTAAGGCAGGTCCGGGTGAGGCTGTGATGAAAGTAACGCTTACCACCATATGCGGGACTGACATTCACATACTGAGAGGAGAGTACCCGGTTGAGCACGGCCAAATTATCGGACACGAACCGATAGGTGTTATACACGAAATAGGTGATGGGGTCACGGGGTATGAAAAAGGTGAGCGCGTCGCGGTGAACGCTATTACACCTTGCGGTCAATGCGAATACTGTCTTTCAGCCCATTGGGCTCAGTGCGGAGGATTCTTGGGAGGGTGGAAAATGGGCAATACGATCGACGGATGCCAGGCAGACTACGTAAGGATCCCGAATGCAATGGCAAATCTGGCAAAAATTCCGGACGAACTTTCAGATGAGGATGTACTGTTTACTACCGATATCTTTTCCACAGGCCTTTCTGGAGCTGAAAGCGCCGATATTAAGGTAGGGGATATTGTCGCAGTATTCGGACAAGGTCCTATAGGTCTAAGTGCGGTGGCAGGAGCAAAACTCAAAGGTGCATCTTTGATAATAGGCGTCGATACTGTTCCTGAAAGAATGAAAATGTCCAAGAGCATGGGAGCCAACATTGTGCTCGATTATAAGAAAACAAATCCGGTAGATGAGATTATGGATATAACAAACGGAAGAGGAGTAGATGTGGCGATTGAGGCCATAGGTCTTCAGGAGAGTTTTGAAAACTGTGTCAAATCTACTATGGTGGGAGGAACAATCTCAAGCCTGGGCGTTTATCCAACTGAGCTACATAATTTAGGAGTACCTAATCAGGATTTTGGGTTCGGATTAGCAGATAAGAGAATTGTTTCCACCTTATGCCCTGGCGGAAAAGAAAGAATGAGAAGACTTATGGACTTAGTTAAGAACGAAAGGGTTGATCTTAAACAAATGATCACGCACCGTTTCTCACTGGATGATATTGAAGAAGCTTACAAACTATTTTCATCTCAGGCAGACGGGGTTATTAAGGTTGCGATACAACCGTAGGCGAAATTACCATATTGATCGCACCACGAGTTTTTTATATAGTTTCGCAAAAAGTTCTTTATTAAGCAGCAAAAGAAATTGTATACTAGATATAGAAATCTAGCTTAGGGATCTCAAGATGATTATGAATCCTGCTCATTTACATTTGATGTTAAATCACATACCGCTTGTCGGGATCGGTTTCGTGATATTATTACTAATTATCGCTTTGCTTCGAAGAAGTAACGAAATGATTAACATCTCGTTACTCTTTGTGATTTTAGTGGCTTTGTGGGCTATACCCGCCTACCTGACTGGAGAGTCAGCGGAAGAGATTGTTGAAGGTTTACCGGGCATCTCAGAGCAATTAGTTGAAGCTCATGAAGAATCAGCCGAGTTAGCATTCATATTTATTGAAGCCGTCGGGGTTCTTGCCTTTATAACCTTGGTGGCGAGGAGATTTTACACAAAACTAGGAAAGGTACTGGCTATACTGACTTTGCTGGGTCTCATCGTTGGCGGAGGGTTAATCGCCCGGACTGCCAACCAGGGAGGGAAAATAAGCCACCCCGAAATACGCGCGGATACGAGCACACTTAGTGTTCCTTCATATAAGTCCGGAGAAGAGAATGATGATTAGTAAGGATTAATTAAAGTTCTAAAGCTCACATTAAATTAAAAATTGATGGTTAATTTATGTCAATTACTAGGAGGTTAAAATGAATAGGCAAAAATATGAAGTCATCGAAATAATGTCATATGTTCCTGAGGTAATTGTTGATGCCTCAGATTGGTCCGTCGAGGAGCTGCAGGATTTCGCTTCTGCCAGCACTATCTCCAACTCGAAACTCGTTATTAAAAACACAAAGCATCTGACCTGCGACGAGTTAGAACGGATAATCAAAATTAAAGGCGATAGTGCCAAAAATAACAATATTGCCTTAGAGCTTTGATGCTAAGGAGGCATCATTAATATGGATGAAATAACAACGAGAAATTTCAATCGGAGAGTCTTCAAATCTAAAAGACCAGTTTTAGTATATTTTACTGGGCATCACTGTTATCCGTGTAAGAGAATTGAACCAATTTTAATTGATCTCTCTGAAGAAATGGGAAGTAAGATGAAATTCGTAAAATTTATGGTTGACGAGGACTCCTTTGAATTTGCCGAACGATTTAATCTAAATGCTGTTCCGACTCTCCTTATCTATAAAGGTGGGGTGATGATAAACTCGCTTGTAGGATTCGTTCCTAAACAGGTATTAAGAACATTTCTTGAAGAATCGATTAAGTTGTCGAGCCATAAAGAAAAAGCCTAATACCTACAAAGGAGTATACAAATGAAATATATTCTTATCACTTTATTAGCAGGCATTGCGGCAACTACTATTAGAATTTTATTTCTTGAGTTTCTTAGTAAAATCAGACAAACACACGTTGATATGATAAAGGCTATCGGCACTCTATATCATGGATCATACTATCATGCTTTCTTAAGAGGATTCACAGCACACTATGTATTTGGTATTGCCTCAGCTTTTATTTATCTGCTGTTGTTAGGTGTATTTCAGCCCCTTACGATCTACGGTTCTGCTTTATATGGGGGACTAATAGGATTTTTCCACGGCTGTGTAGTTAGTTTTACTTTAACTGTAATTGTAGATGAAGATCATCCCCTTCCTCAGTTTAGAAAATATGGTTATGAAGTAGTAATTTATTATTGGGTCGCCCAAATTATTTATGGAATAGTTTTGGGAGCTATAATTGGCACAGTTCATCCCAGATTTTTCTAAAAGAGAACGGCATTATTAGGAGAATTGTCAGATGATTAACAGAATACTATGGGCTACAGATGGATCAGAAGACTCATTCGAAGCACTTAAATATGCTGAACTGCTAGCAAAAAACTTTAAAGCTAATATTCTCGGTCTCGCAGTTTTACCCAAAGATTACCAATTTTTTGATACATTTTCTCCTGAGGAAAGGAAGAAGTTGGAAAACAGCTACAAAGAAACACTGGAACTAAAAGTAAGGAAAAGTTTAGAAGAAGTAAAGAAAAAACTAACGCAAAATAATCTGCATTTCTCATACAAGATTGCTAAGGGCATTGCTTCAAAGGAAATAATTACAGCAGCCGAGCGTGAGAATGTTGATCTGATTACTATGGGAAGAGGTAGATCGGTTGATAAATCTACTATGGGCGGAACAGTGCTTAAAGTTTTAAGAAATTGTAAGATACCAATTCTGACTGCAAGAAAAAACGATATGAGAACAACAATTAAAAAGATATTGGTTCCTGTAGTCTTATCACACGGTATAACAGCAAACTTTGATTATGCACTTAAACTATCAGAAATATTCAATTCTGAATTGCAAATAGCTAACATTGTAGAAACATCTGGACATGAATTTCCAGATTCTTTGATGGAAAGAATAAAATCTAATACTAAAATGGAATTGAGACATCTGCTGAGAGAATCTAATGCGACAGGAAACATTCGTATATATGTAGAAGCTGCAAGAAATGCTTGGGTTGGAATAACAGAATTAGCAAGGGCAAAAGATATAGATTTAATTGTAATGATGACTTATGCTGGAATCGTTTTTAAAGAGGATTTTATCGGCAGTATCACATTGAATGTTATTCAGGAGTCCTCAGTTCCGGTTATTACGCTTACACCACACTAAACCATTCTGAAAATGATTGGTGATGCTAAATGAAGATCAGAAAGTTATTTAGGATTTGTGTCGAAAAATTTTAGAACTGGGAGTAAAATTGATTGATATCATATATAGATAACCCGGATAATGTTAGTTTTGCAGATATAGTAATTGGCATTCCCTCATATAATGAAGCAAAAACAATAGCCATACCGACACTGCAGGCAAGTTTAGGTCTTACACAATACTTCTCTGACAAATCTTCGGTAATAATCAATGTCGACAACAATTCGAAAGATGGAACAAGAGAGGCATTTCTAAATACAAAAACAGAAGTTCCCAAGATATACGTTTCAACTCCTGAGGATGTAAAAGGAAAAGGTTTTAACATACACAATTTGCTTAAAGTTGCCGCCGAACTCAGGGCTAAAGCCATAATTATGGTTGACGCTGACCTTACGAGTATTACACCTGAGTGGGTTGAAAGCTTTTTGGAACCTATATTTGATGGCTATGATTTTGTAGTACCTATTTACTCCAGGCATAAATATGACGGTACGATCACAAACAACATTGCCTACCCTCTGCTGCGTACCTTGTACGGACTTCGGGTCAGGCAACCTATAGCAGGAGATTTCGGTATTTCGGGGAAATTGGCTCGTTCTTTCCTTGTTGAACAGACCTGGACTGACGAAGTTTCCCACTTCGGTATAGACATTTGGATGACAACGATTGCGATATGCAGAAACTTCAAAGTGTGTCAAACGTTTCTTGGAACCTCAAAAGCCCATAGAACAAAAGACCCTGTGGGTTTGGGTAGAATGTTCTCTCAAGTAGTCGGAACCTGTTTTCAACTAATGATTACTTTTGAGTATCTCTGGAAAGATATTCTTGAATCCAGGCCTAGTGTCATATACGGTTTTGGTCTCGGTCAAAAAGAAAACTTTCCCGAAGTAATAGTTGATTCTGAAAAACTATACGATTCATTTGTAGAAGGTTTTGATTCTTGCTCAGACATTTGGCGTAATGTGCTTAATCCTGAAAATTGGAAGGCCGTAGAAAAATTAAAAGAACTTAGGAAGGAAAACTTTTATTGCGATAGCCAACTTTGGGCTAGAATCGTATTCGATTTTGCTATTGCCTTCAATATTCAAAAAATCGAAAGGGATAAGCTACTTCAGACTCTAATACCTCTATATCATTCGCGAACTCTTTCCTTTGTGAATACGACCTCAGAAATGGAGACCCGAGAAACTGAATTTATAGAAGAGAAATTAAACCGCAATTTCGAGGCTGAGAAAAGCTATCTGATAAAGCATTGGGATCTTGCATCGAAAAATAGTGATATTTCTATAGGTTTATTAAATCCGGATGTCAATGACTAAGATGCCGGAGTTGATAAGTCTAGCTTTATGATGTTATCTGGTTGAGTAGGATTAAAAAATTATCGATTTTATTAGGTTAGTTTCCCTGGTATTAATATATTATGTTTGGAAAGCAAATTAGACTGTTTAAACTTTTGGGTTTTGAGGTGAAACTAGACCTTAGCTGGTTTATCCTTGCGATACTGATTACCTGGTCTCTCGCTAAAGGTTTTTTCCCTCATTACTTTAAAGATCTCCCGAATGCCACTTATTGGTGGATGGGCGTTGCAGGAACTCTGGGCTTATTAATTTCAATAATCCTACACGAGCTAAGTCATTCTTTGGTAGCTAGAAGGTATGGTATTCCTATGAAAGGAATAACCCTTTTCATATTCGGTGGGGTTGCAGAGATGGATGAGGAACCGCCGAGTCCAAAAGCTGAATTTTTAATGGCAGCTGTAGGGCCTCTGGCCAGTATACTAATAGCTCTGCTGTCTTATCAAATCTACATTCTCGGCAAAAAATTTGGGTGGCCAGTACCGGTTAATGGAATATTCTTATACCTGGGCATTATTAATATGGTTTTAGCTATCTTCAATCTACTTCCCGGGTTTCCCTTGGACGGGGGGCGGATGTTGCGATCGGCCTTATGGTATTGGAAAAAAAATATTAGATGGGCGACTCGGGTTTCCTCCCAGATTGGAGCTGCTTTCGGACTTGGATTGATTATCTTAGGGGTAGTTAGTTTCATTTACGGCAATTTCATTGGCGGTATATGGTGGGTGCTTATTGGATTCTTTCTTCGAAATGCCTCTCAAATGTCGTATCAGCAGCTTTTCATTCGTAAAGCATTAGAGGGTGAGCATGTAAGCCGCTTCATGAAAACCGATCTGATTACAGTATCAGCTTCAATGCCGATTGAGGAGTTAGTAGAGGATTATTTTTACAAGCATCATTTTAAAATGTACCCGGTTCTGGATAACTCAAAGCTTATTGGCTGTGTTACAACCCGTATGGTAAAAGAAATTCCCAAAGAGGATTGGAAGCTCCGTAAAGTAGAGGAAATAGTTAGTCCCTGTACTGAGGAAAATAGCGTTAGACCGGATGCAGATGCTATGGACGCTCTTTCCAAAATGTACCGGAGTGGGAACAGCAGACTCATGGTTTTAGAATCCGGGAAATTGGCCGGTATTATTTCTCTAAAGGACATGATGACATTTTTATCAATCAAAATGGATATCGAGAATGATTAAAGAATAACACTCAGCGCTCGAAAGATTTAGAGCTAACTTAAAACAAGCCACGAATCAAAAGACCGCTTTAATGATAATTATCAGAATCGAACTCAGAAAAGTCACGATTTAATAGAAAAATAGGAAACTCTTTTTGAACATAATTTTTCCCTTTTCAATTGTAGAAAGATTAAGTCCCAAAAGGATAAGTATCAGGTACGCCTTCTAATTGTGCTGTTGATATCGGTGTTATGGCTTTGGTCTGATCAATCCAGATATACTCATCAAACTGACGGGGCAGAACTGCCTCGAAATAGTGGCTGGCAAGCTCCGTCTCGGGTCGGTAGATGACGCCAATGGCCCGCTCCAGTCTTGGCTTGCTCAACTGAGTATAGAGCTCACCTTTCTGTTCGGCGCGCAGAGGAAGAATGAGTCCCGGCTTGTTCGTCAAATGGAAAAGACGTTCATAGCTTTGCGGATGGGATGGACGTACCTGTTTAACCTCCATAGGGGCATCCCAGTTTGAAGCCGCTGCAACTGTGCCGTGATCGGTTCCAAAGCCGATTATATGGGATTCATTGCCAAATTTTTCGCGGCAAAGCTGACCGATATTGTGCTCGCCACGCGTCGACATTTCTGTTGCCGAGGCATCACCAATGTGTGAGTTATGGGCCCAAACGACAGCCTTCGCATTTTCTCCATGAAATGTCATAACGTTCAGAAGCGTATCGAACATATGGCTGTCACGCAGATTCCAGGAGGCGCGGGAACCATAATACATAATCCGATAATAACGTTCGGCATTTGCAACTAGCTGGGCATTCTGGGAAGCATCTAGAAACCGCTCTCCATCATGATTTGCATATTCCATTTGTTTTTTTTGAAGCTCGGCAAGCATGCGCACTACATTTTGCTCGCAATCGCGATAATCACCAGTGAGCGCTGCATGACCATATGCCGCCGGGTCTGCCTCCCAGGGACTCAGGCAACCATAACGACTCCGCGCTACTATCGCAAGATCGGGATCAACCTCATCAAGGTAGTCTACGACAGCACGAGCAGAATTATAAAGGCTGTAGAGATCAAGACCGTAAAAACCCGTGCGGTTATTATACGGCAAGGCCTTATTGTAATCATGTAGCCAGTCGATGAATTCCCTGACTTCTGCATTGCGCCACATCCAGGTTGGAAACCGGGCAAATGCCGTCCATTCAGATGGTGGAGTGTTACGGTGCCGCACATAGTGATCGATTCGTGCTGCATCCGGCCAGTCTGCCTCAGCAGCAATAATATTGAAGTTTTTCTCCTCTATAAGACGCTTGGTAATAAGCGCCCGCATTCGATAAAATTCTGACGTGCCATGACTGGCCTCACCAATAAGAACGACACGGGCCTTGCCAATTCGTTTTAGCAGAGAATCCAATGATGCTTCCTCTACAGCAGAAAAAGCTTCAGCGTTGCTTGAAATGAGAGAAGGCAGTGACTCGTTGGCTCTGGGCAGTGTCTGAATGACGCGTGGCCGAGTGATTTCACTCTCGGCTTCTTCAAGCTCCCAGCCTTCCTTGCCAATTAGGGGCACGAAGCGCACATCTGCCAGATCTTCACGGTCATACACATTTTCATCCACACGTGTGATACGAATGAGCTCTTGTACCTTGGGATCGGCCCCGACGGGAATGATCATCCTTCCACCGATCGCAAGCTGTTGCTTTAGAGCTAACGGAATCTCGGGTGCTCCAGCGGAAACGAGAATTGCATCGAACGGTGACTCATCTCTCCATCCTATTGTTCCATCAGCATGAAGGACATGAACATTTTTATAGCCTTCACCAATCAGGCTAGAGGCCGCTTTTTCCGCCAGCTGATCAATGCGTTCAATGGTATAAACCTCACCGGCAATCTCGGCGAGAACAGCTGCCGCGTAACCGGATCCGGCGCCGATTTCAAGCACTTTCTCGCCACCTTTCAGCACCAGCGCCTCGATCATATAGGCAACAATGTAGGGCTGTGAGATCGTTTGACCGGCCGCAATTGGCAATGGCCTGTCCTCATATGCAAGGTTGCGTACATTTTCAGGCACAAAGGTCTTACGGCGCACCTTGCTCATGGCATCCAATACCCGCCTGTCGCGCACGCCGCGTGCAAAAATTTGCTCAGCAACCATCCTTTCGCGGTGTTGTTTTTCAAGATCAGTCATTGTTACTTATCTCCCCCGAGATTGCTTCATATAGTTTTACTATAATGTAGTCTATAATTTCTTGCAAATTGTAATTAAAGTAGCATCCCTTTTCTCAGTGATTTGGTTTATTTAAACAGCTAGCAAAGTGCTTTAAAAACTCCCTAATCGTATCAAGAGGAAGCCCCAGCTTGCAGCTATTTATAAAAGCCAGCCTTTAACCTGCCTAGAGTTATAAAGCCAGTTCCCGCCTTCGCTACGATAAAGGATTACAAGCTCAGCATTTGGGTTTACTGATTGCTCTTGATAGAGTTAAGTATCTTTATGATAATTAATTTGAGTGGTAAAAACTTGTTAATAAGGCGATGGCGAAGCAATGTTTTGGTCTTATCGGTACTGACCTTCGCGAGTTACTGCAACGCCCCTTCTTAATGGTTTAATTTCATTTCTTTGAATAAACGCTCCGTATCTTCACGGCGGCAAAGCTCGGTTCCCGGAGTCATGACGGCAGCAGTTCCCGCTGCAACACCAAAATAAGCGGCATCTTGTATAGTCATACCCCGCGATAGCGCTAATACGATGCCCGCTACCATACTGTCGCCAGCCCCGACTTTGCTTCTTATGGGGACGGCAGGCGATCGTATATACCGGCTCTCTTTCTTTGTAACCATCAGCGCCCCCGCTGCTCCGAGTGATACCACGACGACTTCGCTTTTGCTGCTCTGAACTATTTTCTCAGCCATATCTTCTATCTGCTTTTCGTTTTCGATTAAACGCTCTCCAAGCTGGCTAAGTTCCCTTAAATTTGGCTTGACTAAAAATAACCCTTCTTCTAATGCCAGTTGAAAAGGCTCTCCCTGAGTATCTACGATAATTTTGCTGCCGAGTTGCTTAGCAACACGAGCTACCTGAGCGTAAAAGTTTTTTGCTGCGCCTGGGGGCAGACTACCGCTAGCAACAATGTAATCCGGTCTTGGGTCTAAAGCAAAAACTTGGTCGAGGCTTGATTTCAATTCATTATCATTTAGTTTCGGTCCGGGCATACATAAACGGTATTGCAGGGTGCTGGACTCTTCGTACACAATTATATTTTCACGTGTTGCATCTTTAATAGGAATTGGTTTATGGTTGAGACTTTCAATATCCAGTAACTCTTGAAACATTCGTCCCGTGAGACCTCCACATGTATATAAAGAGACCGATTCGCCTCCTAATTTTCTAATAGCCCTAGAAACGTTAATTCCACCACCGCCCGGTTCTCTCGATGGATTTCCGCAACGCAATTTTCGTTCCGCAACAAAATTATCAACAGACGTATTCACATCTATTGCAGGATTCATTGTCAAAGGGACGATATTTTTCAAATGGTATTCTCCTAATAATACTATGCTTATTTTAGTTTATTTAAATTGCAATTGATATACCAAAAACTCTTATCAATATGTTTTGCAATAATAATGCAATAATAAAAAGAAAAAATATTATGGTCAATCCTTGGAATTAGATCTTAAAAATACTGCAATTTGACTATATCTTGAGTTGCAACCGATAATCTCCGGTTCAATATCCTTGGTCCAGTCTCCCTACACCGAACGCCCCGTACATCATCAATTTCTAAATTGCTGCATTTGTCTGTCTGGGCACAAGCAAGCTGAGGCGATAAGGTGGCTCAGACGCGTTAGCCGTCATGTAGTCAGAATACCCAGCATACCGAAGCCTCACTTCTTGCTGCCAGAAAGTAATTATAGGTTAGTGTATAAGCTCTCGTATTAATGTCCTTATCTTCATTGATGGTTTCATTCTAAGATTAAAGCATATTTATATGTTCTGTCTAATATTCTGACATATGAAAACTTTATTTTCATAACCATATCTAAAATATATGCATTTTCTCCTGATATCATGATAAACTCTAATTTGGAATAAGAATTGCAATATAGGTCTTCAGGAGTTTGGTATGAATATCAAAAAAATACTATGGGCTTCAGATGGATCAAAAGAGTCAGACAGTGCATTGAGATATGCAACATTCCTTGCTGAGAAATTTGGAGCTGAAATTTTATCTATATTTGTGAGTGAAATCCATTTTCCTATTACCTCGTTATTTCCTGTTCAGGAGGATGTCATAATGGATATAGTAGAAAAAACTGAAAAGAGATTTGAGAACAGGTTTATCAGAGTTTCCAAGAGGCTCAAAGAAAAAGGGATAATTTCTACATTCAAAATTGTAAGGGGCGGTACCGTTGAGGGGATAATTAAAGCTGTAAAGGTCAACGGTTGTGATTTGATCGTTATGGGTAAACACGGTCAGGGGTTTGTTGAGAGAGCTATTATAGGCAGTAATACTGCAAAAGTTTTAAGAAAATCTCCCGTACCAGTTCTTTCTGTGAAAGGAAAAGGAAGAAAAAGCATAAGTAAAATAGAAAATATATTGGTACCAGTAGATGTCTCTGACGATACTGAATCTGCCATTTTATCTTCCCTTGAACTTGCAGAAATATTTAATGCTTCTGTAACGCTTTTATACGTGTTCTGGCTGGATGAAAAAGTCTATGATATCCCTCCTTCTCTAGTAAAGAAATTTATTGAAAAAGCTCATCAAAAACTGGATAAAATTGCTAATCTGAACAAAAAGAAATTTCTCAAAGCAAATAAGAGAAGTAAACTAACTCTCAGCACAGAAGTTATTCATGGAGTAAGCCTTGCTTTAGCTATTAGAGATTATGCTAATAGAAACAAATTTGATTTGATTATAATGAATACACATGGAAGGAAGGGAATAAAAAGGATTGTCTTAGGGAGTGAAGCTGAGAAAGTAATACGCGAGGCCCCTTGTCCTGTATTAGTTTTCAGGCCTTAATAAAATTTCTGTAGCTGTGAGGTCTAATATATGCTGAGAATATTACTATTAACAATATTACTTACATCTGTTGCCTATTTAGTTCTTAATGCTCAAGATTATGATGCTGATAGTAAACGAATAAGCCAAATAAAAAGAGGAAACCAGTTGGTCAATGAAGGCAGATGCAACAATTGCCATACCCCGCTTATCGAAACAAAGGGTGGGCTCATACCGGATAGTAAAAGAACTCTATCGGGACACCCTAGTGATTCAGAAATACCTGAAATTCCTGCTGTTGAAATTGATTCTGAGGAGTGGCTTAAATTTTTATACTCTCTTGATTCTACTGTATGGGCAGGCGAGTGGGGAATGAGCTTCTCGACAAATTTGACTCCTGATCCGGTGAGCGGAATTGGGAAGTGGAATGAAGAAACTTTTATCGAAATAATGAGGAGCGGACGTCATGTTAATCTTAAAAGAAATATTAAGCCCCCTATGCCATGGAAAGATTATGCTAAGTTAGGCGATGAAGATCTAAAATCGATATTTGCCTATTTAGCAACTCTACCACCTATTCGCAATGCCGTACCGAAACCAATACCTTTACCTTAAAAAATATAAGGGATTTAATTGTCAACATTATAGTTGTAGAATCTAATATTGAGTTTTTAATTCACAAATAAGGGCGCTTCAATGAGTATTAAAATGAGCACGGAAGAGCCGGTATAACAAGGTTCCTACTCGGAGAGTAACTGAAATAGTCTTTACCGGTGCTCAGCGCACTGCTCTTACTATAGGGCCTGAAGGATAAACGAGAAACTTTCTCTATGAAAACTCAAAGCGGAATTGAAAGATCAAGATTAATTGACTTCCTCTCATTACCATCTTCTTATCCGCACTCGCCCACTCACATAGAGCATATTCAAACCCATGCCTCAGATGTATTTATGGTGGCTCCATTTGTCTATAAAATCAAAAAACCAATTAACCTCGGATTCCTCGATTTTTCTACTCTGGAGAAAAGAAGATATTACTGTGAGAAGGAAGTTGAGCTCAACAGGAGGCTTTGCAGTAGTGCTTATCTGGGCATCGAGAAAATATCTCTAACGAACGGGAGCCTGAGTATCGGTAAAGGAGGGCAAATTGTCGAGTACGCTGTGAAAATGAATATGCTTCCGGAGAAATATTTCCTGCAGAACCTTCTTAGTGAAAACAATGCAGATGAAACTGATTTTATAAGGCTTTCAAATAAACTGGCAAATTATTATAAATATCAAAGGTCCTGTGAAGAGATTGCCGAATATGGCAGCCCGGAAAAGATCAAAGTAAATATAGACGAGAATCTTGCCCTCTCAAAGAGTTTTATTAGGGAGACGATTTCTCAAGCGGCATATAGCGCCATTGAATTTTATAACGATTACTTTTTTGAAAACAAGTCCGATTTGTTCAGGATAAGAATGGAACAGGGGTTGATAAAGGACTGCCATGGAGATCTTCGTCTTGAGCATATAAACTTCCGCTCAGAGGATATATGCATTTTCGACTGTATTGAATTTAACGAGAGATTCAGATATATAGACATAGCTTCCGATATTGCTTTTCTTGCAATGGATCTCGACTTTAATAGTTATTATAGGTTCTCTAATTTTTTCGTCTCAGAAATCTCCAAGGCCATGAAGGACGATTCTATCGATGAGGTGCTTGATTTTTATAAATGTTACAGAGCGTATGTTCGAGGAAAGGTAGAAAGCATTAAGGTTCTTGAGCCTGAGGTGCCTGATAAGCAAAGAGAACTTGCGCATAAAAAAGCCGAGTTATATTTTAAGCTGGCTTTGAAATATGCGCTTTTCGGCTCGGGTCCTGTGATAATTGTTACATTCGGACTTATTGGCTCGGGAAAGTCTACTTTTGCAGAGCTGCTTTCAGAAGAGCTGTCATGCGAGATTGTTTCCTCAGACATATCAAGAAAAAGACTCTCGGATATTCCCGCGAAAGAAAGAAAATACGAGGAATATGATAGCGGAATTTACTCCAAGGATATTACAGAGCGTACATATCGGGAATTATTTGATAGAGCAGAAGAAATAATTAAGAACGGAAGATCTGTGATTCTCGATGCAAGCTTTTCAAAAAGAAAATGGAGAGAGTCTCTTCTAGAGAGGGCAAATAGTTTAGATACCCCTTTATGTTTTTTACAAACACACACTCCAAAAGATGTAATTGAGCAAAGACTCTTAAAAAGAGAGCAGCAGGGATCATCTGTTTCTGACGGCAGATTGGAGATATTGGACAGATTTATTTCTGAGTTTGAAGAACCTTCTGAGCTTAGTGAAAAGAACTTAACAACTATAGATACTACAAAGCCACTTTTGGATAGCATAGAATCTACATTTAAAGATATAATAGTTAGAAACCTTATTTCATAGGTTTATAGAATATGGTAATTAAAAACTCAGAAGTGATAATCAGTTCTTATTTATCAGATTTCGTCTACGGCGGAATAGACAGCCCTGTTACAACCTTTGCGATTGTTGCGGGTGTGAGTGGTGCATCTTGTACTGCCCCCCATTTAATTGCTGTTACTTAAGAGTAATCCTCATAGTGTCCAAATAGGTGTCCATGTTGGTCAGAAATAGACTAAATATGCGAGATATGCTAGATGCCAGGATGCTCGAAATGTCCAATGATATCAGATAGCTGTAGCGTTTTCGGGTGTTTGCAGCATCTGCTCTGTTGGGTTTAGGAATCCTGCGCTCTATCCTACTGAGCTACGGGGACATTATCTAAAAAGAAC
>JBBDIN010000086.1:0-25032 GCA_040880385.1 Thermodesulfobacteriota bacterium
TTTCTTTGAAGCTTTTGCTAATTTTTCGGTATCCTTACTTGGAATTTCAATTGAGTTTTTATAAAGCTCCGTATAGGCATCCAGGACTTGCTTCCTTCCTTCTAGGGTTCCTATATCCTTAGGCCAGTATGGATAACAGGGTATTGTAGCTTCAGGAAAGACTATAAGGTTAGCTCCGTTTGAAGCCGCTTCTTCTATTAAGCTAATAACCTTTCCAATGGTCTCGTCTTTGTTTAAAAAAACAGGGGCCATCTGAACAGCAGCCGCCGTAAATTTGCTATTTCTATTATCCATCTGTCCTCCCTTCCCTTTTTACTTTAAATAATATTTCCACTCTTTCATTAAAGTATCACACGAATGTTATATTCAAGTCAATCAGCTGATGCTTCATAGATGATGTATCTTATTTATATACGAGTTCACGAACAAGGATTATCTCTATTTTCATCTTTAGCATTTTAATAGCAGTAGGCTTGAATGTTGACAGGTTGGCAATAGCTCAAGGTGGCAGGTTGAGTTTAATCTCCCTTCCTATCATGAACTTAGCTAGTCAGATTTATAATAAGCTTGGTATTCTTAGCTTCTCTTGGCTAGTAAAATACTTTCCTCTTCGAGAAAGCTCTTAAAGTTAAGAACCTTTTTTACATATTTAGGTGGGTGAGTGGAAAGAGTTTTACTATTTGCAAACTTTGCCGGGCCGTAGTTATATGCAGCCAAAGCATTTTCAATAGTATCAAATTTGTCTTCTAAAAATGAAAGATAATGAATACCTAGTTTAACATTTACAAAAGGATCGTATAATGAATTTCTACCATTATAAGAAATTCCACGATCTTTTGCCACATATTCTCCTGTTTTGGGCATTACTTGCATTAGCCCTATAGCGCCTTTTGATGAAACAGCTTTAGGAGTGAAGTTGCTCTCAGTTTGTATAACCGCAAGTATGATAAATGGGTCTATTTCATAATTGCTGCACTCATCAATAATTAGTTTGGCAAGCTTATGAGCATCTGTAGGTGTAATTGATTCGGACAATTTCATTATGAATAAAAAGATCTCAGCTTCCTCTGGTGCAATACCCTCTATCGCAAGTTGTTTCAAATCCACAGACCATTTGCTTTCCGCCAAATGAGCATTAAGAAGGCTTACTTTATTTGAGCTTGTAAAGAAGCTTGATAAACTCGCGGTATTGAATGCTGAAAGATCTTTTGATTTGAAAACTAGAAATCCTGCTAAGCTGAAGAAAAGCAAAAATAATGAAACTTTAATTATTCCTAAAAACGAAAACGTAATATAATCATAAACAGTTCTAAACATATAATTTGCTCCCAGACCTTCCCAATCAATTTAAGATATTACTTTAGGGAATTTTGACCTAATATTTTTTCTAATGGTCTTTTAAGTGTTTTATGTAAGTCAGATTTAGGGTTGTCGTTCCGTAATCAATAATATTTAAGTATTACCTGAATAACGATATTTCCCTACCACTTTTTTTTTCAGGTAATACTATATGCATGAAGCCTATGATGTCAAGTGGCTTCTTCGCAAATGCGAAGTGAATTTTGTTTTATGATTTAAATGTAAAACGAGCTATGTATACTACATATTGAGGTATAAAGCTTTGTAGATGTCTCTTGCTCTCAAGTAGAACAAACGAGTAGCGTAACTATATAGCATAAATGTAATGTACTGCTGCAAATGTTTTATGCATTAAGCTTTTCTTGACCATCATATAGTTTCGTGTTAATTTTAGGTTCTCAAAATAACATGGGTTTATTTGTAAATGGGTTTATTTATAAAAAGGTCATAAATAAAATTAGGTCGTAAAATAACATGAAGAGAACATATCAACCTCACGTAAAGAAGAGATTAAGAACACACGGATTTCGCGAGCGCAATAGTACTACTGGCGGAAGACGAACTCTTAAAAGGCGTATTGCAAAGGGTAGACACAGTCTTACAGTTCAACGCTTCAAGAAATGAACCTTCTTTTGAATTATTCATTTCCTAAAGAATTGAAGATCCGGAAATCCTCAGAATATGAGGAAATCTTTGGTACTAGTAAGAGGCTTAGGTCTCAGCATTTCAATATACTTTATGTTAAAAACTCACTAGGATATCCAAGAACAGGAATAGTAGTGGGCAAGAAGAACGTCCGTTCATCGGTTAAGCGGAACAGGATTAAGAGGGTGGTTAGGGAAGTTTTTAGAAATAATAAATCTCTCTTTGACTCACTGGACATTATTTTTTTAGCGAAAAAGGGAAGCGATACTCTTAATTATGTAAAGGCGAAGAGAGAGATTGAGGAAACTATAAGGTTACATTTGTCATGAAGACAAGTTTTTTGGTGTATGTGGTTACTTTACTAATAAAAGCTTATAAATATTTGATTTCTCCTATCCTGCCTTCTTCTTGCAGATTCTATCCTAGTTGTTCTGAGTATGCATTGGAAGCTTTTAATAAGTATGGATTTATTAAAGGTTTCTGGCTGACTTTGAAGAGAATTGGAAGATGTCACCCACTATGTGACGGAGGATATGATCCGGTCAAGTAAAGGATAAGGGATGGAAAACAGATCAAATTGGATTATTTTTTTAGTAATTGCCTTTGTTATAATGATAGGCCATGCCTATTTCTTTAGTACCCCTCCACCAGAAAAACAAGAACAGGGTGAAGTAGCATCTCAATCTACGGATGGACAATCTTCTTCAACTGATAGTTCTTCCGTTCAATTTGACAATTTTGATACTGAACCAGACCCTTTTGAAGAAGTTGATTCTACACCTAAGGGATCTTTAATCACAATTGATAGCCCATTATATAAAGGTGTTATAGATACAGCAGGTGCTAGATTTGTTTCTTGGGAACTCAAAAACTATAAATCCAGTACTAACGGTGAAAGTAATGACCTAGTTAACCTCTATAACGATACGCAGCCTGGATTCAATGCATTATTACAAGTTAAAGGGATCACCGTGCCCGAGTTTATTCCTTACCAGTTCAGTGGGGGGAATAATGTAGCTGTCTCCGAAGGCTCTACCAAAGAGCTTAATTTTAGCTGGACCTCACCTGAGGGGATCAAGGTTAATAATATCTTCGAACTTGATTCTGCCAGCTATTTGGTCAAACAGCGATTTGAAATTACCAACTCCAGTGGCGATTTAATACAGGAAAGAGTTGTAGTTAGATGGTTGGGCAACATTGAAGCTGAAGGCAGGACTGGTAGCGGTGGTAGAACTTTTATTATGCAGGTGTCCGACAGCGTGGAGAGAGTTGATGGCGAGCCCGACAACACAGAAAGTTATAAAGGTGTTGTAAATTGGTTTGGATTCTCTGAGAAATATTTTATGTCTTCTTTTTTACCTGAAACCGGTGCTGAAACCGTTATTGAAATAAGCCCTACCAAGCGAGAAGGTCAAATAGCAGCTCAGTTCGCTTATCCTGGAAGTTCGATTCCATCAGGTAAAAGTTCTTTAAGAACCTGGGAAGTCTATATGGGACCTTTAGAGCCAAGCTTGCTTAAACCTATTGGATATGATCTGGATAGCGCTATTCAATATGGCTGGTTTGGATTCTTAGCAAGACCAATGCTTCAGTTTCTGGAGTGGCTAAACAGCTATTTTCATAACTACGGTATATCTATCATCGTTATTACTATTATAATCAGAGCCTTGTTCTTCCCACTTACAGTAAAGTCCATGGTCTCAATGAAACAAATGCAGTTAAAGACCGAAAAAGTTAAGCCTGAGATGGATGCGCTCAAAGAAAAATACAAGGATGATAAATCTAAGCAAAATTCTGAATTAATGGCATTTTATTCAAAACACGGCATTAACCCACTTAGTCAGTTGGGAGGATGTTTACCGTTATTAATTCAATTTCCAGTCTTTATCACAATTTATGATGTCTTGCGCCATTCCATTGATTTAAGGCACAGTCCTTTCCTTTGGATCCCGGATTTGTCCGAGCCCGATATGTTGTTTGAAATACCGTATATAGGCATACCGTTTAGACTCCTCCCAATAATAATGGGTGCTGCATGGTTCCTTTCTCAGAAGATGACACCGATGAGTACTGCAATGGGTGGAGAGAATATGCAGCTGCAAATGAAGTTAATGCAGTATATGCCTATAATTTTTGTATTTCTCTTTTGGAATTTACCTTCAGGGTTGGTGCTCTACTGGACAGTTAGCAATATGTTATCAATTGTTCAGCAGGTATATGTAAATCGTAAAGTGATGGCTCTTCAAGGAGGATCAAAATAATGGGAATAGTTCTCGAAAAAGAAGGAAAAACGGCATCCGAAGCCACTATTAGTGCTTGTGAGGAATTAGGCGTTTCCAGGGGTGAGGTAGATGTAGAAGTTCTCCGGGAGAGCTCGAAAGGAATTTTTGGGATTGGCGGTAGAAATGCAAAAGTTAGAGTTACTTTAAAAAACGATAAATTAAGTGAAAAAGGTCTTAAATCAAAAAAAGCTCTAGAATCTCTTCTGGAGTATTTGGTACCTACTTATTCAGTTGGAATTAGAGAGAGCGTAGATAGAATAAAATTAGATATAAAAGATACAAATGATAAGGGTCTTCTCATTGGAAAACGTGGGGAGATGATTAAAGCCCTCGAATTCATTGTAGGAAAGATTTCCGGGCGTTCATGTGAAGACGGTAAGGAAAAGAGAATAAATATAGATGTGGATGGATATAAGGACAGAAGAGAAGATAAAATCTCAAGGCTTATTAAAGATACAGCTCGAAAAGTTAGACAAATAAAGAAATCCATATCACTTGAACCTATGACAGCTTCCGAAAGAAGGATGGCATATATTGCTCTTAAAAGAGAAAATGGAGTGGGTTATGAAACTAAAGTAGAGAAAGATCAAAAAAGAATCATTATAACCCCTCATCGATCAAGAGGGCAAAATAGTGTAAACCGAGATGTTGAAAAGGAGAAGAATGATGGCTCCAGATAAAACCAGAAGAGCAGAAGACGAATTTATTGCTAAAGAAGAAGCAGAAAAAACCAAACGCTTAAAAGAACAGCTAAAAGAGCAACGCTCTGAAGAGCAAAGAGAGCAGACAAAAGCTCTATGTTATATGAAATGTCCTAAATGCGGCTCAGACTTAAGTGAAGTTACTTTCAGAGGGATTAAAATAGACCGCTGTCTTCATTGTGACGGTGTCTGGTTAGATGAAGGCGAGCTTGAAAAATTAGCCGGTACTGAAGATAGCAGTACTATAGGAAACATAATACATATAATAACCGGAAAGGTTTAGAGTCAGGCTTTTTACTTTCTCAGCGTTTTAAAAAATTCTTTAAGCAGATCTGAACATTGGGTTTCAAGAACACCTTCTATAACCTCAACACTGTGGTTTAATTTGTTATCAGTGCCGATATTGTAAACTGAGTACACTGCGCCTGCCTTAGTATCCCTTGCACCAAAAACTAATCTGCTAATTCTAGCCAGAACTATAGCCCCAATACACATTGCACAAGGCTCAAGAGTGACGTAGAGAGTAGTACCATCCATTCTCCAGCTTTGTAGTTTCTCTGAAGCTTGCCGTATGGCTATTATTTCTGCATGTGCGGTTGGGTCCTGGTTCTTTTCGCGGAGGTTATGTCCAGAGGAGATAATATTATTATCTTTGTCTGTTATCACAGAACCGATAGGAACTTCACCGATACTCCCGGCTAATTGAGCTTCCTCAATAGCCAGGAGCATAAATTTTTTATCCTTTTCCGTCATAGCTCGGTGAATTGATATGACATGAGTTCATAACTATTTTCTTGCGCTGAATTTAATTCCTGCTTTGCTTCTGTCCCAGGTTTTATCGGTGATTTCTTTTATCTCAGCAACTTTAATTTTCTGAGTTGCTGTAACAGGGAAACCATCTTCGTATACTTCGATAAACCTCGGAACCATTGCTACCATAACCTTCTCAGCCATCCAATGGCTAAACTCTACAGGGTCAAACTCAGCCCCGCCTTTCAAGGTTACGCATAGCTTGATTTCATCATCCGAAACATTAGGAAGTCTTATACCAACGGCCACAGCTTCCTGTAGCGCTTCATACTGAATGGCTACGTCCTGTACAGCAATCGGATCAACATTCTCACCAGAGACTCTTATTCTGCTGAATCTTCCGGCAAAATAATATCTTCCGTCGATTCCTCTTGCAAATAGATCGTCTGAGTTAAAGAAGCCGTCATCATCAAATGCTTCTCTAGTTCTTCTCTCATCTTTAAAGTATTCGTTTAGTGTTGTGTGTGCCACGAGGGGTTTAATGTACAAGAGTCCCTTAGCCTCATCCGGGGGTGTTAGGTTTTCATAAGGATCCCAGAAAGGTCTTAATACCTCTGAAATATCTTCAGGGTTTCTAAGCTCTGTGTAATATCCGTCCATTGGGAAACCTGATGAGCCCGGGCGATGATCTTCCGGATCTTTCCAGAGCACCATACCCATCTCTGTGGAACCGTAACCGTCAATTACCCTTACGCCGAATCTCTGTTGAAACTCTACTAAGTTTCTTGGCGCTGGGGAGCCAAGCATGATTCTAATTTTATGCTTCTTGTCCCATTCTGAAGGCTCTGCAGCCCATAGATACTCTGCAACTGCTCCAAGCATGTTTACGCATGTAGCTCCGCATCCGGCAGCCCATTTCCAGAAGCTTGATGCTGAGAACCTTGTAAAGAACACAGCTGTTGCTCCAGCACCCATAGCGCTGAATAAGCACATAACCTGAGCATTTGCATGGCCTAGTGAAAGTATGCTCATTAGCGTGTCTTCACTTCTAACACCCTGCTGCTGAAGGTAGGCTCTTACTGTCATCAGAATTCCGCCTTGATCCCTAGCAACACCCTTTGGCATTCCTGTCGTTCCTGAGGTGAACATGCATCTTTCCATGTCGTGAGTGGTTACTTCAACACCGGTATTTTCACTTGAAGCATTTTCAAATGCTGTAGCGAAAGCAAGGGTCTTAATTCCTCCAATCTCAGAAGGAACGTCAGCTGGATCACCGGTCATAAATATGACCCGCAAGTTTTCTATATCACCTGCTATCTCTTCTAATAAAGGCAAGCTTCCCGGATCAACAATGAGTGTCTCCATTTCAGAATAGTTGATTACATAAGCAAGTCTTTCGCCTTTTTCATCTTTATTGATAGGCACCTGAACGCCGCCTAATTTATGAATCGCAATAATAGAGGCTACATACTCAGAACAGTTGAGCATGTACATTCCAACTTTATCGCCTTTATTTACGCCAAAATTGTCTTTAAGACCATTTGCAACTCTGTTTGCCCATTCGTTTGTTTCTTTATATGTATAGCTTTCAGAAACTTCTCCATTATTATTAGCAACTTTAAACATTGCTTTATCAGGGAATTGTTCTGCTCCCATCTCAAGGCATTTTGTAATCGGCTGCCATTCATTTGAATCCTCAAAATTTCCGAATGGTAATGTCCCTTCTCCCAGGTATTTTACATCCCGGGGCCTAAATAATAAACGCATAGTACTCCTCCTTGCTTAATTTCTATATTTCTGACCAGCGAATAATATAAGTCCAATAAGATACCCTTGTCAAACTATATAGATTATCAGCAGAAATTTACTACTTTAGTTTAATCCATTTAACGTGTATCATTAATAAAAATGAGCTGAGTATAGCTATAAATTGTATCAAATTTGGGCTGTGTTATATTGCGTATTATATTAAGGAGTGAAGGTTCTCTATGAGTGTAAGTTTATCAATAATACTATTTGTCGTTGGAATTATTATGCTCTTTTTGGGAGGTGAGGGGTTAGTAAGGGGCGCATCTCGCTTGGCGCGTATATTTGGCATAAGCCCAGTCGTTATTGGTTTAACAGTGGTTGCTTTCGGAACTTCAGCTCCTGAATTTGTTGTAAGCCTTATAGCCGCTTTAAAAGGATCAAGCGACATAGTCCTTGGAAATATAATAGGCAGCAATATCTCTAACATCGGATTAATACTTGCTATAGGAGCTTTGATTAGTCCTTTAATTATTCAGGGCAGGATTATAAAAGGGGAAGTTCCGATCATGATTTTACTTTCACTTGTTCTCTACGGTCTGGCATGGGGCTTAGACCTAGGCCTATTTCAAGGGATTTTTCTTTTCACAGCTCTAATAGCCTTTATTATATATAGTTATTTTGGCTCAAAAAAAGAGCCCAAAATAGTCAAAGAAGAGTACGAAGAGTTTATAACTAAAGATGGTTCAGTTTGGAAACAAATAGCGTTTATCGTTTTAGGGCTTGCAGGACTTGTAATCGGAGCCAGGTTTGTAGTTGATTCTGCTATCTTTATCGCAAGAATAATTGGGGTAAGTGAATTAGTAATAAGTATTACCGCTGTTGCAATCGGGACCTCATTACCAGAGCTTTCTACAACTATTGTTGCCGCCATGAAAAAAGAGCACGACATAATAGTTGGAAATATAATAGGGAGCAACATTTTTAATATAGGGATACTTGGCGTGGTCTCTATTATTCATCCGGTTACAGTAGATAGTGCCCTGCTAAAATTTGAATTTCCTATAATGATATTCTTCTCTATATTATTGCTCCCATTAATGATGACTGGAAAGAAAGTTGGCAGGATTGAGGGATTATTACTATTAATTCTCTATGCCGGGTTTGTCTATATGGTTGTTAGATAAACTACCTAGTGCGGAACTTAAGATCAGTGGTATTTCTATCCCAAGTCTTATCTGATATTTCTTTTATTTCGGCAACCCTAATTTTCTGAGTTGAAGTTATAGGAAAGCCATCTTCGTAGACCTCAATAAATCGAGGGATCATAAAAACCGGTGCTAGCTCAGCCATCCATTTTGAAAACTCTATAGGATCAAAGCTTGCTCCTTTTTTCAAGGTTATATTAAGTTTAATCTCATCATCAGCTACGTTAGGCAATCTTATACCAACTGCTATGCCCTCTTGTATGGAATCATACTGCATAGCAACGTCCTGAACGGCAATCGGATCTACATTCTCTCCAGATACTCGTATTCTGCTATAACGGCCTTGAAAATAAAATCTGCCGTCTATACCGGCAGCAACTAGATCATCTGAATTAAAGAATCCATCATCATCAAAAGCCTCTGTGGTTCTTCTTTCATCTTTAAAGTACTCATTCAATGTCGTATGAGGTATGAGCGGTTTAATAAATAGTAGTCCTTTTGCTTCATCAGGCGGAGTGGGGTTTTCCGTAGGATCCCAAAATGGGCGCATTACTTCGCTTGTATTCTCAGGGTTTCTAAGTTCTACATAATAGCCTTCCATTGGGTATCCCGATGAACCGAGACGTTGGTCTTCAGGGTCTTTCCATAAAACCATGCCCATTTCAGTTGAACCGTATCCATCTATTACTCTTGTGTTAAAACGATTTTGGAATTCTTCTAGGTTGCGTGGGGAAGGTCCGGCAAGAACTGTTCGAATACCGTGTTTCTTGTCCCATTCCGATGGTTCTGCTGCCCACAAATATTCTGCTATAGCTCCAAGCATCCCTACATATGTAGCTCCACATTCAGCTGCCCATTTCCAGAAATTAGAAGCTGAAAACCGAGGGAAGAACACAACACTTGCTCCGGCTCCGATTGCGCTGAAGAGTCCCATTACTTGCGCATTTGCATGCCCCAATGTGAGCACGCTCATCAAAACATCTTCGCTTCTGATACCATGCTGTTGTATAAACCCTCTTACTGTTAAAACCACTCCACCATGGTTTCGTGATACCCCTTTGGGCATTCCAGTAGTTCCTGAAGTGAACATGCACCTTTCCGCATCCTTGGTAGTTACATCTACACCTGTATTTTCGCTTGAATAGTTTTTGAAAGTTGAGAAAGACAAAGTCTTAATTCCGGCTATTTCTTTCGGTACATTATCAGGATCACCGGTCATGAATATTGTATGTAGGTTTTCTAAGCTATCCGCTATCTCTTCAATAAGCTCGACACTCTCAGGGTCAACAATGAGCACAATCATTTCTGAGTAATTAATTACGTAAGCTAGCCTCTCACCTTTTTCATCTTTATTAATAGGGACCTGTACTGCGCCTGTCTTGTGGCAAGCTAAAATCGAAACTACGTATTGTGGTGAGTTAAGCATATAAATACCCACTTTTTCACCTTTCTCTATGCCAAAATCACCCCTTAATCCATTTGCTACTTGGTTAGCCCAATTATTTGTTTGTTCATATGTGAAATTATTGCTTATATTACCGTCGCGGTCTGCCACACTAAAGAGAGTTTTGTCAGGAAATATCTCTGCACCCTTCTCTAGATATCTTGTGAGAGGCTGCCATTCATTCGTATCCTCGAAAGTGCCGAACGGTAGGGTTCCTTTCCCGATGTATTTAGGATCGCGGGGTTTGAACAATAATTCCATTTTTATACTCCTGTACTCGTAACTAGTTCCGAAAGCATGCTTAATTTAACCGAGCGTTTGCTCGGAATCAATTTTGAGCATTATTTCTTATTATGTTTCTTGGCAAGTGCAATAAAATTTCTAAGAAGGTCTTTTCCATGCTTGGTTAGAATGGATTCAGGATGAAACTGTACGCCTTCTATCAAATGTTCTTTGTGCCGTATACCCATTATTTCACCCTCATCAGTCCAGGAAGTAACTTCAAACTCATCTGGCAATGACTTTTTATTTATAAGAAGTGAATGGTATCTGGTAGCCTCAAATGGATCAGGGATGTCTTTATAGATACCCTTTCCGTCGTGGTGAATTTCTGATGTTTTTCCGTGTAAAAGCCTGTCGGCTCTTACTATCTCGGCACCATATGCATAGGCAACGGATTGATGGCCCAAGCAAACTCCAAGTATCGGCATACGCCCTGCAAATTCTTTAATAGCATCAACTGAAATACCCGCTTCTTTGGGGGTACAAGGCCCTGGAGATACTACCATCATATCGGGGTTAAGCTTCCCAATATCTTCAAGCTCTATTTTGTCATTCCTATGAACCACTACCTCTTCTCCCAGCTCAGCTAAATAGTGAACCAGGTTATATGTGAATGAGTCGTAGTTGTCGATCATTAATATCATTTTATCTCTTCTACAAGCCTGACTTAGTTACTTCAATTGCCTTAACGAGAGCTTTTACTTTATTTACTGATTCCTGATATTCCTTCTCTGGGTTAGAGTCTGCAACGATTCCGGCCCCAGCTTGAATATATATATCTTCGTCTTTTATGACAAATGTCCTTATAGTAATACAAGTGTCCATATTTCCCGAAAAACTAAAGTAACCTACAGCACCGCCGTATGCTCCACGCCTGCCGGGTTCCATTTCCTCAATTATTTCCATCGCCCTGACTTTAGGCGCCCCCGAAAGAGTTCCTGCAGGAAATGTGGCTTTAAGTACATCAAAGGCGTCCTTTTTTCTACTCAATTTGGAGATTACGTTTGAGACGATATGCATCACGTGCGAATATCTCTCAATTATCATAAGCTCATCAACCTTCACTGTCCCAGTATCTGAAATTCTGCCTAAATCATTTCTTGCCAGATCAACAAGCATTATATGCTCTGCCCTTTCTTTTGGGTCTGCCAAGAGTTCTTTTTCAAGTTTCAAGTCTTCTTTCTCGTTCTTTCCTCTCGGTCGAGTCCCTGCAATGGGGCGGCTCTCGACCTCTCCTTCTTCTACTCTAACCATCACTTCTGGGGAAGAGCCCACAAGTTTTTCAGTGCTTGTAGTAAGATAAAACATATAAGGAGATGGGTTTAAAACCCTGAGTGATCTGTATAAATCAAAGGGGTCTACATCAAGTTTTGTTTTCCATCTTTGCGCGATCACAGCCTGAATTATATCGCCCGCTTTAATGTATTCCTTTGTTTTCTTAACCGCTTTTTTATAATCTTCGGGTTTAAAATTCGATTTAAGTTTAGGTGCTCCTTTCTTTTTGCCTGACGTTTTATCATCACTATTTTTGTAATGTTTAACCGGTTTTCTAAGTTTTTTGACTATATTTTCAATTTTGTTTACAGCCGTATCATAAGCTTGCCTAGCGTTTTTAGCCTCTGGTACATAAGCGTTATATATTATTTTGATTTTATGATTCACATTGTCGAAAACTAAAACAGTATCTGTGATCATAAAAAGCGCGTCCCAGAGTTCGAGATCGTCAATTCCAACTTCAGGTAAATCTTCAATATGCCTTACGATGTCATAGCTAAAATAACCGACTGCTCCCCCGTGGAATCTAGGAAGCTCTGGTGTTATGACAGGCTTGTATCTTGATAATAGATTTCTAAGTTCATCTATAGGATCGCCTTTGCTCTTCTTGGTTTTCCCTTTTTCTGTTATTTGGATATTACCATTCTTAGATTTGAAAATAACTGAGGGCTCCGATCCCAAGAAACTGTATCTACCCCATTTCTCTCCTCCCTCTACGCTTTCAAGTAAAAAAGAGTATTTTCCAGACTCAATTTTTTTAAAAGCTGACACAGGAGTATCAAAATCGGCAAGCACTTCCTGCCAGACCGGTATCAAATTTCCTTTTTTGAGTTTTTTCTTAAATTCTGTGAATGAAGGGGAAATCATGTGGAGAAAGGATAAAAGGGGGAAAACTAAAGTCAAGACAGCACTTTAAAAGCTGTCTCAATCCTGTATTCTCTTTTCCTATAATTTTTCTTAGCCCTAATACTAAAATGGAGGCTTGATCTGTTGTGAGTATAAATACCGGAATATTCAGAGAATACGATATCAGAGGCATAACAGGTACGGATATCGACGAGGAAGTTTTTGAATTAATAGGTAAGGCATACGGTACTTATATGAAGAAATTGGGGGCGTCCAGCATCTCTATGGGTAGAGACTGCAGGGTTACTTCTCCTGAGTTGTCACAAGCAGTAGCTAGAGGGATTAATTCGACAGGGCTCGATGTTTTGGATATTGGCATGGTCTCGACCCCTATGCTTTATTTCTCATTATACAACCTAGATGTTGACGGCGGAGTTATGATAACAGCGAGCCACAATCCCGGTGAGTATAACGGTATCAAATTGTCCTCCGGGAAAAATTCCCTTTTCGGAGAGCAGATCCAAGAGATTAGAGAGATAACTGAAAAAGGTGAATTTGAAGTAGGTTCGGGCAGCACCAATGACGCCGATATAAGAGAAGGTTATATAAAATTCCTAAAAGATAATTTAGATATAAAGCCGGGTCTCCGAGTTGCTGCAGATTACGGAAATGGTATGACCGGAATTATAGGGCCTGAAGTATTTAGAGAGTTCGGATGCGAACTAACTGAACTTTACGAAACTCCGGACGGAACATTTCCTAACCATCATCCGGATCCAACAGTAGAGGAGAATTTAGCTGAACTAATTGATAACGTTAAAAGTAAACAACTTGAAGTTGGGTTAGGTTTTGATGGGGATGGCGACAGAATAGGAGTAATTGATGAAAATGGCGATATAATCTGGGGGGATATGCTCGTGCTTATTTTTGCCAGAGACATATTAACCAGAGAAAAGGGAGCCAAATTCATAGGGGATGTAAAGTGCTCTACAAAACTTTTTAAAGGGATAGAAGATGCAGGCGGAGAGGCTATCATGTGGAAAACCGGGCACTCTCTGATAAAAAATAAAATGAAAGTGGAAAATGCCGCAATGGCTGGTGAGATGAGCGGGCACATTTTCTTTGCAGATAAATTCTTTGGCTATGACGATGCTTTATATGCAGCACTGCGTTTGCTTGAAATCATGTCCAAAACGGGCAAAAAAGTATCAGAGCTACTTGGGGATGTTCCTCACTCTGTATCCACACCTGAGATTAGAATGGATTGCCCTGAAGAAATAAAATTCCAGCTAGTAGAAGAGGTTAAGAACCGTTTAAGCGAAAAGCACCAAGTCATTGATATAGATGGGGTAAGAATAGAGTTTGCTGATGGGTGGGGTCTTATTAGGGCCTCTAACACACAGCCAGCGCTAGTGCTTAGGTTCGAAGCCCAAGATGATCAGAAACTACAGGATATAAGATTAATAATAGAGGGGGAGTTAAATTCTGTTATTGATGAATTGTCTTCCTAGTTTTGATCAGCTTGAGTCAGATCTCCGATCAACAATTCTAGAGTTTCTTGGCTAATTTCATACTGTTCTGAAATTCTTTTAAGCTCAGACTCTGCTATGTCTATCTGAGGTTTGGCCTTATCATTCAACTCAAATTCAGGCTCCAAGCCCTCTTTCCTGATAGCTAACTGAGCTACATCCCAACGGGAATAATGTCCAAGTGAGTCAAAAACAGCTTTTACAGCCTTTATCTGATTTGCATAACACTCAGCATATAATATTGCGTCTTTTTCAAAATTCGGCTCAGCTAAATATCTCCCTGCAGGGTTAACGATAGAGCTTCCGCCCTTGGCCCAATCATAGTTTATGTGATCGCCGTCTCTTATCCCGTGCCATTTCTCGGGGAAGTCGTCTGAGTCTAAATATCCGCAGCCGCTTAAGACAAAACAACCAGCTTCAAAAGCGTGCACTTTTATCAATGCCTGTATGTTGCAGTGAATTCCTCCTTCACTCGTATCGGCGTCAAGCAGTTTTTGATCCCCTCTTTTCCAGTTGCCGGGCCAGACTGTTATATGAAAATCTTCCCCTCTGTGAATCATTGCAGCTCTTACGAGAGTCATATGGTTTTCCCAGCATATAAGACCACCAATTCGCCCTATGTCGGTATCGAATACTTTAATATCGCTTGCGTCCCCTTGCCCCCAGTAAAGTCTTTCCGTATAGGTTGGCATAAGTTTCCTATGCTTGCCCATTACGTCCCCATTTTTGTCTATGAAAAGAAGACAGTTATAGACTGTGCGGCTTCCCGGGCGGTCATCAAGTTCGTTGCATCCAATTACAACATAGGTACCTGCCTCTTTTGCAGCTTGTCCCAAAACTGCTGTATCTTCGCTTGGGATTAGAAGGGAATTGTCCTGAAGGGCGATCATGAAATCAGTCCATTCATGTGGAGGGGTTTCGTATCCGACTGTGTAGTAAGCCGGGTATCCAGGGATAAACGATTCTGAGAAAGTTACAAGCTCCGCCCCGTTTCTGCCTGCGTCCTTTATGAGAGCACAAGCCTTTTCAATTGTCCTCTCCTTATCCATAAATACCGGAGAGGCCTGAATAACGGCTACTTTTACTTTTTCTCTACCGCCAAGAACTTTGTTGCCCATATAAAAACTCCTAAGTAATTATTCTACTTTGCTGTTGGCCCTCTGTTTTTTTCGCTCTCGTCTCGATTAATTGAAGAAGTCTATTTTTGAATTCCTCATCGAATGCACATATTGAGGGTACTATATATCCCATCAAGGCTATTTGAAGAAAATATTCGGTATTCGTGCGGAGCAAATCATCCTGTACATTCTCTCCATATACCTGTGTCAGGTTAGTATAAATGGTATGTCCCAATTCACCGGTAACCTCTGTAACGCTCTTTGAACCCTGAGTCTGCTGATTAAATTGGACACCAAGATTAAAAGCCATGAGAATTGAATTGGAAAGGCTATCCATTTGTGGCTGGTTTTGGCCCTGTGGTTGTTCTTGATCAGACATATTTCTACCTCCTTAATTTTAAAGGTTTATTCTAACACATTATGTAATCAAAGCCGATACATTAGGCCATTGTGACTCCCAAAAAATTCTATACCATGAAAGCTAAATTTGATTTGGAATACTAAAAGTGTAAAAGTAATACTTATGAATACTTCGGAGGATATCTAATGGCAAAAGTGCAAGGGGGTTATCTTGTAGCAAAAACCCTACATGAGCTTGGAGTGAGAGAAATCTTTTCTCTTGCGGGAGGACATATAAACCCTATCTATAATGCATGTCTCGATTTGGGCATAAGACTTATAGATACCCATCACGAGCAAGGAGCCGCAATGGCGGCAGATGCTTACGGCAGGGTCTCAAAAACCCCAGGAGTGTGTCTCGTAACTGCAGGGCCCGGTTTTACTAATGCCCTTACCGGTGTTGCCGGGGCATATATGTCAAACGCCCCTTTTCTAATAATCTCTGGAAGATCGGGTGTTGAGGAAAACGATAAACTTTCTCTGCAAGAGATAGACCAGCAGTCCATGGTAGCACCCGTGACCAAGTGGGCCCGCACTGTGTTTGATCCTCTTCGGATTCCAGAATATGTAAGCAACGCATACAAAAGAGCCATATCAGATAGACCCGGTCCCGTGTATCTGGGCATGTCTTATGAAGTCCTATACCCCAAATGCTATAAAAATAAATTATCTGCTTATAACACCTTGATCCCCTCATCTAAATCTGAGCCGAGTCATGATACTATAGAAAATTTCATATCTCTGCTAAAAAAAGCTAAACGCCCGGTTGTAATTGCCGGGAGCGGCTCATGGTATTCCGGATCTCATAATGAAATCCTTAATTTTATAGAGGGAGTTAATATCCCGCTTTTTACATTAAACTTCGGACGCGGAATAGTTTCAGATGATCATCCTTTATGCTTTGGCCCCGCAAGCGCCTCTGCTACAAACGGGTTCAGGAAAGTAACATCTGAGGCTGATCTTATAATTCTTCTTGGCATCAGGCTGAGCTTGTATATAGGTTTCGGACGAACTTTTAATCCAAAGGCCAAAGTGGTGCAGGTGGATATAGATTCTGGCGAGATAGGAAGAAACAGACCGGCAGACTTAGGAGTCGTTGGCGATTTGAGCAGTGTTCTCAATAAAGTGTCGGGCTGTATGAGAGAAAATTCAATTAAGCTAATTTTTGACTCATGGACTAAAAAGGCAAGTGCGTGGCGTGATCAGGAGCGAGTCAAAGGAGAAAAACTAAGAGCGTCAAATAAAAAGCCTATACATCCCGTTAGAGTAGCTAAAGCAGTTGAGGAGGTTTTGAGTGGGGAAGGGATACTCGTCATCGATGGCGGCGATACACAGACCTGGACTGACGGACATTACAAAGTGAAAAACCCGGGTCATTATGTTAAAGGGGGCCCACTTGGGTGTATGGGTGTCGGCGTTCCCTTTGCCATAGGAACTAAGGTGGCTCGCCCTGATAAGCAGGTTGCACTAATTACTGGAGACGGGGCAGTTGGAATGAATTTTATGGAATTTGAAACTGCGATCAGACATAAGATCCCGTTTGTAGCTGTTGTATGCAATGATCAAGCGTGGGGTATGACCAAGCATCAGCTTGAGATTACATATGGCAAAAAGCGCCCAAAAGTAGGGGTCGATCTCAATTTAACTCCGTTTCACGAGATTGTAAAAGTACTGGGGGGATACGGCGAGCTTGTCAGTAATCCTAAAGAGCTTCGTGGCGCCATTGAGCGAGCTTTTTCCTCAGGTGTTCCTGCTCTAATAAATGTTGTAACCGATCCTAATGCTGTAAGCGGGGCTACTTACGCAATTACAGAGGCGATGATGTCGGTTAATAAAAGATGACTAGACCCAATATTCTTATAATATTATAAGCGTTTATAAAATTAGTGAAAGCATCTACCCATAGTTTCTAAAACAGAAACCAGAATAGATGCTTTCATATTACGACTGAAACCTGTTCGGATTAACTCTTCAATTCTTGCAGTTTGGAAATAACTTCATCTGGCTCAGCACGTTTCGTGTAATCAGCATTAGCATACGCATATTGAACGGTTCCGTCTTTATCGATTACATATGTTCCCGGCATAGGAATTTCCCAAGAATCATCGCCATTGGACTTTGGAATATTGATACCAAACTTCAAGTACAATTCATGGAGCTCTGATGGAAGCTGAAAAACTAGGCCAAATTGATTGGCTGTTTTGTTGCCTATATCGCTTAATACATCAAACTTTAGATCATTCTTCTCAGCGGTAGACAATGAACTGTCAGGGGTTTGAGGAGATATTGCCACTAAAGACGCACCTAGGGCATCTATGTCTTGAAGACGTTTTTGGTAAGCGTTTAATTCAAGATTGCAATACGGGCACCAGCCACCTCTATAAAAGTTTAATACTACCGGCCCCTTTTCTAGTAATGAGTGAAGATTGACTGATTCACCCTTAGGATTAGGCAGATTAAAATCAGGCGCTTTTTCTCCGACTTTAAGAGATTTTTCTGCTATCCCGCTATCAACTAATCTACGCGTCGTACCCAGCATTAAATTTAATACTTCAGGTGGTACCTTCTTGGTAAATCCATTATACATTTCTTCTAATTCAATCTGTAAACTCATTATAAGCCTCCGTTAAAATAATCTATATACCTTAAGATTACTTTATAGACTGATTAGATTCTAATTATCTTTATGATTAGCGAGGTTTTTATTCGCTGGTTTTTAGGACAGCCAGGAATGCTTCTTGAGGTATTTCAATATTTCCTACTTGTTTGAGACGCTTTTTCCCTGCCTTTTGTTTTTCGAGAAGTTTTCTTTTTCTTGTTACATCCCCACCATAACATTTGGCTGTAACGTCTTTTCTGACTGGCTTGACGGATTCACGGGCGATAATTTTGCTTCCAATGGAGGCTTGTATGATTACTTCATAAAGCTGTCTGGGGATAAGGGATCTGAGCTTTTGTATGAGATCTCTACCTCTTTCATAAGAGCGTTCCTTGTGAACAATGATAGAGAGTGCATCGACCGGCTCTCCGTTTACAAGTACATCTAGCTTGATCAGATCTGAGCCTCTATACCCAATAGGTTCATAGTCCATAGATGCATAACCACGTGAGACAGATTTCAATCTGTCGTAAAAGTCAAAGACTATTTCAGAAAGAGGAATTTCATATTCTACGATGACTCTGTCCTGTGTTACGTACTTAAGATCACGTTGAGTTCCTCTTTTCTTAATACACAGATCAAAGATAGCGCCAAGGTAGGTGCCGGGTGTGTGAACGGAAACCAAAACATATGGCTCCTCAATTAATTCCATTTTATCCGGGGAAGGTAAGTGGCTTGGGTTATCTACATAAGATACTTCCCCATTTCTATCAGTCGTTTTATATATAACTGTGGGAGCGGTTGATATTAGTTCGAGCTCAAATTCTCTCTCTAGTCTTTCTTTGACTATTTCCATATGCAAAAGCCCGAGAAATCCGCAGCGGAATCCAAATCCCAGTGCAATAGAAGTTTCAGGCTCATAAACCAAAGAAGAATCGTTTAATGCGAGTTTCTCAAGAGCTTCTTTTAGCCTATCGTAATCTACAGAATCAATAGGATATAGACCGCTGAAAACCATAGGCTTCATCTCTCTAAACCCTGGAAGCGGCTCTGCTGTAGGTCTCTCTACACTTGTTATAGTGTCGCCCACTTTAGCTTCTTCTATTTCTTTTATGGATGCGGTAACGAATCCTACCTCACCTGTTTTCAGCTCATTCACTTCAATAGCTCTTGGAGTGAAAATTCCGAGTGTTCTTACTTCATTAGTTTTGCTGGTAGCCATGAATTTAATTTTCTCACCAGCCGTAATTTTTCCTTCGAACACTCTTACCAACATTACGACTCCTTGATAAGAATCAAACCAGCTGTCAAATATAAGAGCTTTTAGGGGTTCCTTGGATTTGTCAGGGGGAGGAGGAATATCTTTAACTATTGCCTCTAGGATTTCTTTTGTTCCTATGCCTTCTTTTGCGCTAGCGGGAATAGCTTCTTGTGCGCTTATGCCGATTACATCCTCGATTTCTCCACGTACTCTTTCAACATCTGCAGCAGGGAGGTCTATTTTGTTTATAACTGGTACGAGGTCGAGACCAGAATCGGTAGCCATGTATGCGTTGGCCACGGTTTGAGCCTCTACTCCTTGAGAGGCGTCTACAATTAGTAATGCGCCCTCACAGGCCATTAGGCTTCTTGAGACTTCGTAGCTGAAATCCACATGACCAGGTGTGTCAATGAGATTAAATTCATATGTATGCCCATCGTCGGCTTTGTATTCTAGTCTTACAGCTTGGGCTTTAATGGTTATACCTCTTTCTTTCTCAATCTCCATCTGATCGAGAAACTGGTCTTCCATTTCACGCTTACTCAGGGCTCCGGTAAATTCCAGAATTCTATCCGCAAGGGTGGACTTCCCATGATCCACATGGGCGATAATAGAAAAATTCCTTATGTATTTGGGTTCCATATGATTTACTAAATTATAGCCTCAAACTTAAAAGATGTCGTAGTATAAAGGAAAAGGGGCTATATACAAATTTGAATTGGAACTACCAGGATCCGCCACCACCGCCACCTGAACCCCCACCGCTAAAGCCTCCGCCACTGCTGAAGCCGCTCCCGCCGGATCTCCTCGGAGTAGAGGATAGAGAGCGGTTCATAACTCCAAGACTCCTGCCTATATCATTTACAAATATATTTGGAGAGAAAACGTTTCCATAGTTAGCTGAGTGATACCAGTTTGGCGGTTCTTTGTACATATCTTTAAAAGCGCCAGCCCATTTATCTTCAAGCCCGAATACAAGCGCATATGGAAGTACTCTATCAAACAATGTCGGGTCTTCCTTGGCTAGTCTCTCTATCCGATCTTTCTCGGCCCGGTCAATGAACTCCCTGAATCCTAGTAATTCCTCGTTTTTCTAGGCATAAATCTCGAAAAAATGAGGATTATTGTTCCCGATAACCCGATACATAAACCAAGAGGGAAAATCGCTAGTAGGAAAAATCCCAATATCATAGCGCCAATACCTATCCATTTATAAATACTTCTAACATTCTCCGGGTTGGTGGGGAAATATCTTTTGCTAACCAGTTCTTTGTAAAGCGCATCTTTGATGCCTGGAAGCTCGGCGTAGAATTTGTTTCTGAGCTCTGAAACTTTTACAGTTTCTTTTCCTTTGAAAATTCCAGTTAAAACTTTTTCTTCATACGATTTAAGCTCTGAATCGGATTTTTCGGTTCTTAATAGTTTGTAATCTGTATTGGTAAAGAAAAAGAACGATGTAGTTTCAAGTTCTTCTATTTTTAAAAATCCCCTGACTGCTAGGTCTATGATCGTAGAGGTTATGTCCAAAATGTTTGCCCTTTCGTCAATCAACGTCCCAGCCTCGGCAGGAGTTAAATCCTCGGGCGGCTCATATTTTACTGCAATAACACCCCCTCCTTTTGGGTCTCTCCCCTTGGTTCTCCAAAAGTAAATTAGAGTGAACAATGTCACGAACGGCAGCGCAAACGCCCAGTTGTCGGATATAAACCACAAAAATTTGGAAAAAGATGAAGGCTCCTCAATTATTCCTTTTGGCAGCCCTACTATGATAGTTAATCCCTCTCCACCATTAAGCGCGCCTGATGTGCTAAAATTGACTCCTGATTTAGTGATCCCCTGCTTACAATCTTGATTGGTCGATCCCGGTACTCCAGTATAACAAGCTGCCGTTACACCCTCTGCAATTTCCTCATCGAAGTAAACATCGGCCCCTGAGCTTAGTATTGGTACTCTCCACTCATCTCCTGTTACATTCCAGTATAGCTCGTCGTGATCTTCAAAAAATCCGATTGCTCCTTTTACTGAATACTCAATTCTATAGTTGTGTAAGCCGGTTATTTTTCTATCCGGGTCACCTATCTTTATGTTTGCCCAGCCGCCGGACTGACTGACATCGTAGATATAGGGATCACCTTTAAAGTTGGTTACCTCTTCAACGTCCAATCTCACGCTATATTTCTTGTAATCGTAATTGTATCGGTAGGGGATATCCCTGTAGATTCCATGCCTGAGGGCATTTTCAAAATCGTATTCGATGTTTTCCTGAACTAGGATAGTGCCGTCTTTTTCGATATATATGTTGGAATGGAAATTCTTTATTTCTTCAGCAAGTACTGAATAAGAAGATAATAAGATAGAAAAAACTAATGTTATAAGCCAGATTTGAATACGGAATGTTGGCATATTAGTTGAAATCTACTTTAGGTGTTTCTCTTTCTTCTTCTGAATCAAGCTCGAAATACTCTCTGTTTTCAAAGTGGAACATATTTGCAACAATGTTACTGGGAACGGACTCGATTTTAGTGTTCAGATCCCTTACAACAGCATTATAATAACGGCGGGCAAGCTGAATCTGTTCTTCTATATTCGAGAGCTCATCTTGTAAGTCTAGAAAGTTTTGGTTGGCTTTTAGTTCAGGGTACGCTTCTGACAATGCGAAGAGGCTCTTCAGAGTAGATTGCAGAAAATTCTCAGCTTGAGCTTTCTCCCCGGGAGAAGAAGCGCCCATAGCCTGATTTCTTGCCTGCACTACCTTTTCAAACGTCTCTTTTTCGTGGGAAGCATAACCCTTAACCGTTTCAATCAAATTCGGAATGAGGTCATATCTTCTTTTGAGCTGAACATCAACATCCGACCATGCTTGCTCTGAAGTATTTCTGAGTTTAATAAGACCGTTATATATTCCAACTGCGGCGAAGGCAATAATTACAATTATGGCTATGATGATCAGGGTGGTCATTTTGATCTCCTAATAATTAAATCGGTGTATTAAAATCGCTATGTTTAATTATTAATCCAAAATGGTCTATAAATCAATAAGATAATTGGATGAGAGGTGAATATTAACTTTCTAAATCTCTGCAAACTCTAATTAAGCCAGAGGATTAAATACAAGACCTGAAAGAATCTTAGGATAAAAATAAGTAGTCTTCTGAGGCATTCTATCTCTAGTCAAGACTACATCAAATATATCACTTGCTCTTAGTTCGGGCAGTATAAAAGCCATTTCGTACTCATCGTTTCGTACTAGTTGGACCGCCTCGTCTAGGAACTTTGTATAGAGAATGCCGGCACTATCTTCATCTATAATCTTGTTAAAAACATTATGGTGAAGAAGAGTAACTGCCATTTTGTTTGGGGCATCAATATCACTGTTCCTCAAAGACGCCCTGTATACAAAATCGGGGTCTTTAGTGAGAATTGTAAATTCTTCATGGCCGATGTTGGATATGCCTTCTTGGTAAGACATTTTCTCAATATTAAACTCTTCACTCAGACTAGACAAGAAAGTATCAAGATCCATATCTCCCAGGCTCTTAACTGCTCTGTGGGTAGGATTGATTATAAGTCCCTCATCATCAGCGTTTGAGAGAAACATCATTACATATTCATATGGTTTATCTTCCGAAGCTCCACCATTTGCTTCACGCTGTATATTTCTATATTCAATTGCTGTTTCATATCGGTGGTGACCGTCAGCGATTAAAAGGCTCTTATCTTCCAGATGGCTCTCGATCAAGGATAGAACTTCAGGATCTGAGATCTTCCAAAGTCTGTTTCTGACCCCGTCTTCATTTGTTACATCAAATATAGGCTCACCGGTGAGCTTTTCGTCTAAAAGTTTTTCAATTACTATTTTTGGGTCGGAATAAACAGAGAATACAGGGCTCATATTTGCTTTACATGCCGTATTTAGTTTTAATCTGTCTCTCTTGTGTTTAGGGAAGGTTCTTTCATGAGGGAGTATCTTTTTAGTCTCAAAATCCTCAATCTTCACAGCCGCTAAGAATCCTTTTCTGGTTAATTTCTTGCCGCCTTCTTCAAATTCTTGATAGTAAGGATAAATGCTAGGCTCTTCATCGCTAGTCAGTATGTCTTCTTCAATCCAGGATCTAAATGTTTTGGCCGCGTCTTCGTATTTAGAGTCGTCATCCCCTTTGGCTAGTATTAGCCTAATGACATTGTGCTCATCTTTATTGTATAGATCATCTTGTTCCTGAGCGTTTATAACATCATATGGCGGGGCGAGCACATCTCCAAAATTTTCAACCTTATCAGGATTGTATCTTATACCTCTAAATCCTTTAACTGTGGCCATCAATAAACTCCTTTAATATTGCCGAATTTATGTCCCCTTCTCTCAATACTTGGGGTGGATCAAGAGTTAAATCAACGATGGTAGAGCCTCTTGATTCGGGAATCTTACCAGAGTCGACTATAAGGTCAACTTTGCCGTTAAAAGTCTCAAACAGCTCCTCAGAATCACTTATATTGTTGTCTCCGCTGATGTTCGCGCTTGTTGAAGTCAGCGGTTCATCAACCAACTCAAATAGACTATTCAGAAATGGATGAGCCGATATTCTAAGCGCTATTTTACCTGTCCCACATGTAATAAGTTCGGGCAAAATTGCTTTTTGTTTAAGTATAATCGTCAGCGCTCCAGGCCAGTATCTCTCTGAAAGAGTAGATGCCAATGGGCTATTCTCAGCTATTTGAGATAGCATTTCTAAGTTTTTTATAAGCAGCGGAATGGGTTTTCCGTGAGGCCTTCCTTTTATCTCAAATATTCTCTCTACTGCTTGATTATTTGAAGCAAGCGCCCCGATGCCATAGAGAGTGTCGGTGGGATATACAATTACCCCTCCCTTATTTAGTATAAAGGCCGCTTTACTGATTGATTCGGGGTCTGTAGCTGAAATCACTTCCGTTGAAGGCATGGGCTTTCTATTTTTAATAGCTATTGTTAGTAAACCGATAGCTAATATAGTTTTATTTGTATAATAACCGCTTTACCGCCCAACTGCGAGTCATTGCTTGACAAAGTTTTCATGAAAGTTATCTTAATTAGTCTAATAATCTAGGGTTAATACTCCGGAAGGGTTGAACTCCTGCCAGATATAATTCAGTCAATATAAATTTAATCTTGACACGGAAATATTCGTGCTTAGGTTATAAGAATTAATCACACTAAGTAATAACACTAAGGAGGAAGTTTGTAATGAAGGTAAGACCACTACATGACAAGGTATTAATAGAGTTACTTGATGCTGAAGAAAAAACAAAGGGTGGAATTATTATCCCTGAAACCGCTAAAGAACAACCGCAGGAAGGTAAAGTAATTGCTGTAGGTACCGGAATTATACTACCTGACGGTACAATTAAACCGCTTGATGTGAAGAAGGGTGATAAGATCCTTTTTAGCAAATACGGAGTACAGCCGATCACTGTTGAAGGCGAAGAATATCTTATAGTCGCTGAAGAAGCGATTTTAGCAGTTGTTACCAAGTAGCAATATTCAATTATCGAAATTATTCAGGAGGCATTAGAGACTAATGGCAAAGGAAATAAAATTTGGCAGAGAAGCCCAG
>JBBDIN010000087.1:0-24907 GCA_040880385.1 Thermodesulfobacteriota bacterium
TATTTTTATATAACGAAATCTGTAGGATAAACTCTCTTTTTGAGTGTAGGACAATAATATATTCTTATAAGCATATTCTTTAAAAACTAGGCATAATATGTTGTGGTCTATTTCTTATTTCTCCTGCTGATGGGGTGAGCAGGTCCCCGCCTCTCAGGGGTCGTTCGTACAGGGATAACAGCTCTCCGGGAGAATGTGACAAGCTGCCTGATCTAACTTTTGACCCTGCTACGGAGACACTCTACGCCAGAGGGCTTAAGTATCCGAACTTTGTTGACAGTGATGCTGCGATTTTAATGCAAATTAGCCAGACAACAGAACAATGGCCATTATTTCATCATGAGTCAGCTCTACTAAACCCCAAAATGTTTCCTGTATAAAGAGCGGGTGAACTCGACAGATATAAAGTACATGTTCGAGGAAAACTTGCCGACTCTGCCTACGTTCTGAAATTCCTGTTGAGTACTCAAGTTTTTTCAATCTTTGAGAAACAGTTTTTAACCCCATGTTCTATCCTCAGGTGTATCATTCCCTCAGGCTGTTGATATTTGCTACCTTCTATGTCAGCAAGTCTCTTATTGATATCATTTTGGATAACTTCAAGCTCAAGTACTTCTCTAAAACTTCGTAAACCATAAATGAGATCACGAAAAATACTTGTTCCAATTTCGTCATTTCTACGTTGATTTATCAGCTTTGCCATAAACCTTCTAAGGATGTAACTGGCTATTAAGGTATGTTCTTAGATGAAAAGCGTAAAATGCTTCATGATGAGTCCGCAAAAATAGCGTGTAATATTGGTTAGATACACCACATACCTCGTCTATGAAATTAAGTGCCATTTTGCCCCATTCTTTAAAATCACCTGGATTTCAAAATCCATGAGTTGAATGTTTAGTTTGTTCGTGTAATCGATTACAAGTTTTCTCTAAGGTTTGATCTATCATTATTTATTATAAGAACTATTTATTGGTGATACTTTTGAGCGGGTTCAAGAGCTCTAACTTTGCATCCCCCAACTCAGGATGTTCACTATCAACAAGTTCACTTAATATAGACATTTGAAGCTTATTAAGACCTCTGAATGCAACCCCGTTAACCTGAACCGTAAATGTTTCAGAAACATCCTGACCAGTTAGAGGCACATATTTTTTATTTCCAAATGCCCTTAATAAATACAGCATAGTAGTAAGTCTAGACTCCTTTCTATGATTTGCATTTATTAGTATCCAGGGAGACTTTTTAGATGCCGTATAATTAAACATCTGCTCTTTATATTTGGTGAATGTTTCCCATTTTTTCCTAGCATGAAAATCATTTTCAGAAAATTTCCAAAATTTAAGAGGGTCTGACAATCTTTCCTGAAAACGGTAAAGTTGGTGCTCCGGGTCAACGGAAAGATAAAACTTTATTAATTTCAGCCCGTTATCAATTAAATTATGCTCCCACTCAAGAACCTTGTGCATAAAATATTCGTACTGAGACTGTGTGCAATATCCCATGGTAGGCTCAATAAGAGCGCGGTTGTACCAAGAGCGATCAAAGAATACGATTTCCCCTTCTCTAGGAAGATGCTGCTCATACCTGCGAAACCAGTATTTAGATTCTTTTTTGGTGGGAATTCCGAGGTCTACAATCTTGTAGTACTTCGGCATTAAGTTTTGAGTATGACGAAGAATAGTAGAGCCTTTACCGGCTGCATCACGTCCGTCAAAACAGATGCATACCCTTTGACCCCGTTTGGCTACTTTCTGTTGTATCGTCAGTAGTTCTAACTGTAGGCGTCTTTTTTCAATGTTGTAATCCTTCAGCGCAATGCCCGAATAAGGTGCTTCAATCTTTTCAACTTTCTTCCCGGTAAGTTTCTTCATACTGTAAATCCTCCGCAGTTAAGTTTATACCCATATACTCCGTGCGGAAGATAAAAGAATATATAGTGCCCACTACAATATATATAAAGCTAATAATACTTACATACTCTTTTGTTCTATCAAATTTTTATATCGAAGTATACACAAAGAAAATGTTTTTTCGTATCAGACCTAAAATCTTCGGACTTATACGCTAATTCCATACTCTCTACCAGATCCTCTTTATTCATCTTTATAGGTATTGGTTGCGGGTTCTGATCCTTCTCCACTATGTAACGATGATACAGAAAGCAGCGGTAGCGGTACCAAAAATAGCACTCGTAGTGGATTATCCGTTTCCACAGGAAAAGCTAATCGTAGCAACTTTATTATCAGATCAGTTAGCTAAGATACAAATATTCAGAAGAGTAAAATTTAGAATAGATACGTGGTTTGGTATACAAATACTCTATATTTAGAAAAGATGGTCGGGGTGAGAGGGCTCGAACCTCCGACCTCAGCGTCCCAAGCGCTGCGCGCTCCCAAACTGCGCCACACCCCGACTTAAAGTGGAAATGAGTATACCTATTAAATCAAAAACGACAAGGTATTTCACATCTTTTTTTCCTGCATAAACTGGAATCAAAAGTACGGCAATAAACCGTTATTATCCTAAATATTTATCATAGACTTCTTTAGCCCAAAATATTTCTGTTCCGGCAGATAGAAGTGCTGTTTCCATGATAGTTTCTGCAATTTCAGCCTTGCTAATCTTAAGCGCTAGGGCTTTCTTAATTCTTGATTCTGTACAATGTGGACATCTTCCATGAACAGCCACAGAAACTGCAATTAGAGCCTTTGTTTTGGCATCTAACTTTGTCTCTCCCTCAACTGCTTTGTAGAACTGCCACCACCCTTCTGCCATTTCCGGGGCATGTTTCTCAAACCATCTCTGATCGTCAGCCATTTCTAATACCTCCTATAAAATTGTGCTATTTGTTTGATACTTTTAAATTAGATTTTTACTGCGAACTTATAAGCTATTTAATATTCTTCATATACTCTATGTAACTGCCTCTTCCAGACCCCATTTTATATGATGTATAACCTATAGGGTTCTTTTCATAAAAATTCTGATGGCAATCCTCGGCCGGGTAAAACTCCATGGCAGGTTTTATCTCGGTTACAATCGGATTAGGATATCTACCGGTCTCTCCAAGCTTCTTTCTTGACTCCTGTGCTGTTAATTTTTGTTCCTCTGAGTGATAAAAGATAGCAGTACGGTAGTGCATGCCTCTATCTATAAACTGCCCTGCACCGTCAGTGGGATCGACATTGATCCAAAAAACGTCCAATAACTTTTCATAAGAGATTATTGATGGATCATATATAATTTGGACTGATTCTAAATGTTCCGTCCTTCCAAGACATACATCGTCATATGTCGGAGACTTTTCAAGCCCGCCTGTATATCCCACAGTTGTTGAGATTACGCCTTCCAAATTGTCAAAGGGAGGCTGCATACACCAAAAGCATCCGCCTGAAAAAGTAGCTTTCTCGTTATTATCTTCAGAAATACCCATCTTGCTATTATTACTCCTTTCTTGTGAGAGCACCATATATAAGTATGAAGCTCTAGCTTAATCATAATAAGCAGAAATATATTAAGAACATCAATTAACTGGGACAAATATAATCACCCCATGCCTATAAGACTAGCACAAAATAAAATATCATCTAGACTAAACAGAATGATTGGATTTATGGGATTTTAATAAAATATTTAGAACCACATGTACAATAGGTATTCCAAACAAAATCTTTAATGACGATATCAGAAACGGCCTCCCAAAACTAGAATAATTGTCTTCTAAAAAGCCGTACGATAGCACTATTCCATTATTGTATAACTGATTTAAGGTAAGCACTGATACTACTATTAGATACAACCAAGTGATGAGGGTTAGATAATAACCCCATTTACTCCCTCTCCATATCAATATTCCTCCCACGGTACCACAAATACCTCTAAAGAATATTGCATTGAAAACTATAACAGTCGCCAGAAGTGGGAAATTATCTAGCTGCCCTATCAGCCACCCCCCCCCAAGTCCGGGGAGTCCGGCTAAGATAGTCAAAAGTCCTATTATTCTTTGTTTTTTCAAAGCTAAATGAGAAGAGCTATTTAATATATGTTTTATGGAACGCTCTCATACTAGATGGATCGCCTATAACTGTGATTCTATCATATTCATGTATTATGGTGTTTCCACGGGGGATAATAGTCTGTTCCCCACGACGTATCAGTGCAACCAAGCTGCCCGAGGGCATGTTAATAGCGCTAAGCGGCTTACCGATGAGTTGTTCGCTTGGTGTATTCCTATGGATATAAATAGAGTGAAATCTTTCATTATGCAATAAAGATTCTTTAAGCTGCTGCTCGTCCTCTGCTCTTGTCCAGTCGTCCATAAAATGCTCATTCTCTATTTGTCTGGCGACCTGCGCCAACATCCTCACATGCTGAGTTGGATTGTCGAGCGGACTAAGCAAGAAGAATACTGCGTACAAAGTTTGTTCTTCTTCTTTATCTGTAGCCGGATTATTAAATTTAATATGCACTCCAGATTTTGAGCGGACCATAACCATCTCCATCTGCCCAAGTCCCTCTACACGTGAGTGTGGTAAAGCCGCCCCATGAGCTACAGGAGTAACACCCACTACCGTCCCCTCAAAAAATTGCCTATACAGGTTGTCATAGGATTCAGGAACAAAATGAGCAAATAAAGTGCTTACCCTTTCTACTATATCTTCAAAACTTATTTCTGCACTGACATCTAGAACATGACTTCGAGCTACAAGTTGATCAAATGGGTCATCTTTTCTTAAATCTTTTTCTTTTAATATTCCTCTTAGCTCTCTATCTAATCCTTCAGATCTCGATTGACCTAGTTTTTCGAATATATGATAGATGGCACCACTTCTTACAACTTTATTGCGAACGTAGAATTTATACCAGACTATCCCAATTACAAACATCACAACTGTGAAAATTTTGGTCCAAATACTCATATTACTAAGTAGCCACAGACTTGAGAGCACACCAAATATCTGCATCCATGGGTACAGTGGAGAACGGTAGCCGGGGTCATAGGAATCAATTTTACTTTCTCTCATTACTATTACGGCGATGCAAACAAAACTAAACATCAAAAGTTGAAAGGCGCTTGCTATCTTTACAATTTTAGAAGTGTCAAGAAGTAAAAGAATCAAAACTACGCTTGCTACAGTAACAATTATTGCATTAAGCGGCATACCGTTTTTACCAAGTTTTCGAAACATGCTGGGCATCATGAAGTCTCGGCTCATAGCCAGAGGGTATCTTGAGGCGCTCATTGTTCCCGCATTTGCAACTGAGATAAAAGCTAAAAGTGCGGCTACAGATACTACAAGAATCCCTACTTTCCCAAACAGAGTGCCCGCAACTGTAGCTACAGGTGACAAATCTCCTGCGAGCTTATCCATCGGTATGACACCAACCATAACAGCGGTCCCAATTCCATATACTAAAATAGCTGTTCCAAGAGCTAAAAATATGCCGAGTGGAAGATTCCTCTCAGGGTTTTCGACTTCCTCTGAAAGACTGGCAACCTTTGTAATTCCAACATAGCTTATATAGACCATAGCTGCAGTTGATATAATCGATCCTGATCCCGCATCAAAGTATCCGCTAAAATGAGATAATTTAATTTCAGGTATTCCAGTACCCATAAATCCAACCAAAATCAAAAGTAGCACAATAACTAGAAATATTTGAAATTTACCGCTCGTATCCGCACCAAATAGGTTTAGAATTCCAATTGCAATTGCAATCGCGATTGCTACGGGAATTATTGGAAGATTGGGAACAAAAAGTCCTATATACACACCCATGCCAATCAATGCAAAAGCCACTTTGAGCACTAGCGCAAGCCATGTGCCTATGCCTCCTACAGTACCCAGCAGCGAACCCATTGAGCGGTCTAAGAAGTAATAAACACCTCCCGCTTTTGGCATAGCAGTTGTAAGCTCAACAATACTGAATGTTGCAGGAATTAGAGGTAGTACGGCAATTAGATAAGATAGAGTTATAGCAGGTCCCACATTCATAGCCGCAATGCCCGGCAACAAGAAAAAACCGGCACTTAAAGTGGTGCCGGTAGCTAGAGCATAAACGTCGAATAATTTTAAACTTTTTTTAAGACGCTGTGGCTGACCTGATTTTTGAGTGCTCATAATTGACCAATGTATATATCGGGAATTTTAAAATTCCAAATCAAAGTTTTTTGAATGGCTCAAAATTATTATATTATCATATTCTCATACAACATTTAAACTGTCTCTTTTATGTCAGTTTTTAATTTCATTTCATCATTTTTTCTATGGATTGCGAAATCAAAGAGTTTCGTAATTAACTCAGGGAAGGTTATCCCGGTTATTTCCCAAAGCTTTGGATACATGCTTATCTGTGTGAAACCCGGAACAGTATTTATTTCACCTATGAACAATTCTTGTGTATCACCATCTATTAGAAAATCGACCCTTGCCATACCACTGCAATCAAGTGCTTTAAATGTTTCTACAGCCAGCACTCTGAGCTTGTTAGTCAAATGCTCATCTAATTGAGCTGGAGCGATTAGACCCGTGCCCTCCTCTAAATATTTAGCGGTATAATCGTAGAACTCTCTATGGGGTAAAATTTCTCCAGGCAAAGAGGCAATAGGGTTCTCGTGCCCTAGGACACTTATCTCTATTTCTCTGGGGTTAGATACAGCTTTTTCAATTAAAATTCTGTTTGAGTACTTGCAAGAATCATCTACCGCTGAATTTAATTCCGTCTCTGAATTAACCTTAGAAATCCCTACGCTGGACCCAAGATTAGCAGACTTAACAAAACACGGAAAACCAATTTTCTTAAGCGTCTTATTACGAATTGTTTCTTTATCAGACTCCCATTCATATCTATAAAAACCAAAGTACGGAACTACAGGAAGAGAAGCTTCGTTCAACACTGCTTTCATTACTAACTTATCCATACCAATTGCAGAGCCCAACACTGAAGCACCCACAAATGGAATACCCATTAGCTCAAGCATTCCCTGAATAGTCCCATCTTCCCCATGAGTTCCATGCAATACAGGGAATACCGCATCTAGTTTAACTTGATCTAAGACTTTTGAGTTTTCTATCTCAAAGAAAACCGGATTTTCATGATTCAATGAAGGAGTAAGAAATGATTCTGTATGTACTTCAAGTTCTCCATCTTTTAACCAGCTATCAATATTGACTCTATGCCATAAACCATTTTTATCAATAAATATAGGGTAGATATCGTAAATTTCTGTGTCCGTATTGTTAATTACCGATTTAGCTGAAAGTAAGGAAACTTCATGCTCAACGGACCTTCCTCCAAAAATAATCCCAACCTTTTGTTTAGACAATTTTTACTGGTCTCCTCATATTATTACTTAACAAATCACCTAACGGAAAGGGTACTATCAAGATGGATATAATTAACTTGATATAAGATTTTCGTAAGGTAATATGCAAGAATAACCGCTTCATGCTGGCTCGAAAACCCCCAGGAGGCAAATCAATGCAAAAAATAGTTATTTGTGAACCTTTAAGAACCGCAATTGGCTCTTTTGGAGGGACTTTGAAAGATACCTCCACCGCAAAATTAGGATCGACAGTAGTGAAGGAAATACTAAGTCGAACAGGGATTAATCCTAAAGAAATAGATGACTGCATAATGGGGAATATTCTTTCTGCAGGTCAAGGGATGAATATATCGAGGCAAGTAGCGCTTGAATCAGGTTTGCCCGTTGAAACTCCGGCTATCACTATCAACCGTGCCTGCGGATCAGGAGTTCAGTCGGTGGCTTTTGCAGCACAAGCGATTAAGGCAGGCGATGCCGAAGTAATCATTGCAGGCGGCGTAGAGAACATGAATCTAGCTCCATATTATCTTACGAAAGCTCGTTACGGGTATAGAATGGGTGTGCCCAAAGATGAGATAGTTGATGGAATGGTCTACGACGCACTTTGGGATATTTTCAATGATTATCATATGGGAGTTACAGCTGAAAATCTTGCGGAGAAATACGATATAAGTAGAGAAGAGCAGGATGAATTTGCTTTTAATAGTCAATCTAAATGCAAAGCTGCCATGGATAGTGGTAGATTTAAAGATGAAATAGTGCCGGTCTTGATACCGCAGAGAAAATCTGATCCTGTAGCTTTTGAGATTGATGAACACCCAAGAGGCGATACCACGATTGAAACACTTTCCAAGCTAAGACCGGCTTTTAAAAAAGACGGAACTGTTACTGCAGGGAATGCATCTGGGATAAATGACGGCGCTTCCGCGGTATTGGTTATGTCTGAAGAAAAAGCTAAGAAGATCGGTATCAAACCTGTGGCGTCTATAGTCTCTTATGCTGTTGCAGGAGTTGATCCATCTATTATGGGAATCGGCCCTGTACCGGCTATACAAAAAGCTTTGGATAAAGCTGGGCTTTCTCTTGACGACATTGATCTGTTTGAATTAAATGAGGCGTTTGCTGCACAGTCATTGGCCGTATTGAGAGACCTTCCAATTCCTCAGGATAAGCTAAATGTGAATGGAGGCGCTATAGCGCTCGGCCATCCCGTTGGAGCATCCGGAACCAGACTTCTTGTCACACTGCTTCACGAAATGAAAAAGAGAGAGGATGTAAGATTGGGACTTGCCTCATTATGTATTGGTGGCGGTATGGGAATTGCAATTATAGTTGAAAAAGAATAGACACTAATTTAAGCACGCTTAAGCTTTAGTTTGAACTTCTACGCTATATTTTCGTTCTTTAAACAAGGACTTAAATTCTTTAGGCACCTGAGCAACTTCATGCTTTTCATAATAAATAAAAACTATTCCAGTTTTTAATAACGCAACCACTTTTCCTGATTCCTTATTAGTAAGTCTGTAAACAAGATCACAGCCATATTTAAGATAATCACAAACCGCAATATCTACAGTCACAATATCCCCATAAAACCCCTCTGATTTATAGTAGATAGCTACATCAGAAAGTATAATTGCGGGTCCGAAAGCGTTTAATTCCGTAAAGCCATGGCTTTTAAATAACCTTACACGAGCTTCGTGGGCTAAGGATAAGATTGAATCGTGACCTAAGTGTCCACCATAATTTATATCACTTATCCGAAGGCTTATATCTGTTGAGTAATCAAACTTTTTAGGAGGATTAATTTTTATTCTTGCCATTAATTGTTATCTCCCGATGTACGGAAGTATGGCAAGATCTCTTTTGAAATTATATCAAATGATTTTTCTTTATCTGGACTAAAATCCCTTAAAAAGAAATGATCCACACCTGCTTCTATATATTCTTCCATCTTCTTAATTACTTCCTGCTTTGATCCTGCGATGATAAAATCCATCACTATATCGCGGGAATAATATTTTTGTCCCATCTCTCTGAATTTTCTAAGCATGTCGGTGTCATTAGGCATAATTTTTGTATACTCAAGCCCTTTATACTCATCATCTATCTCTATATCATAACCTGCTTGAGAAAGAAGCTCAGGCCATACAAGTGCATGCTTCACAGGCTCTATCGATGCATATGCTTCATCTTGATTATTAGCGATGGAGATAAAAATAAATAGAGTTTTTTCAATTGGCCCAAGATTTTTATCCCGATTTAAAGCACCTTCATCAACCGCTAGCGATTTTTCTTTGAAGAGTCTGGACGGCATTGCATTAGTGACCCATCCATCCCCGTATTCCCCGGCTACTCTAAGGGCCTTTGGTCCGGTTGCTGCAATGTAAATAGGCACACCATCTCCAAACTCCGGTTTAATTTGGAGCTCCGCATCTTTAAGAGAATAAAATTCCCCTTCAAAGTTTACCGATTCTCCACTCCAAAGTGCACGCATTATTCTTACCGATTCGACCACCCTTTTGAGAGGCTTGTCCCATTTAATGCCATAGGGATCTAGATTCATCTTCTCTCCGTAGCCTAAACACAAGAAGCTTCTACCTTTAGATATATGGTTTACCGTAGCAAGCCTTTGAGCATATATTGCAGGATGGGTTCGATGAGCATCTCCAACATTACCTAAGTGTATTGAGTTTGTATGAGTAGAGGCTGCAGTGATTACCGACCACACTTCCGGGGTAAGTTTTTTAGCCATAAAAACAACATGATCCGGAAACCATACAGTATCAAATCCGCTTTTTTCCGCTTTTATAGAAAAGTCTATTAATTCTTGAACAGATGCCCCCGGTACAGGTGCAGATATGCCGAATTTAACCCTTTTAGACATATTTCCCTCCTTTTATGCTCAATTGCTACCGATAAATTATACATAATCTAAATTTAATTTTTCGTCTTGATTTTTATAAATCAGAGAGTTATTATTTCGACCTACACGCAGTAAACCACAAATTACATCCCAACGATAGGGAATGAGGCGGAGGTCGCGAAGAAAGATGGAAAGAGAAGAGAGAACTGAAAGGGCAGAAAGAACGGAGAGAACAGAAAAAGAGCACGCAAGCAAACATGTCGACATTGAATCTAAAAGATTTTTTTTCGATGTAAAAGAAAACCATAAAGGAAAATATCTAAGAATTACAGAATTAAGTGGCGGCAGATCCTGCATTGTCATACCCCTTGGCGGGATTACTCTCTTCAAAGAGAGATTAGGAGAAATAATAGAAGAGGCAGAAAAACTTGTTGATGCTCCTTCTAGTTTTTAATTTCACATTCAGAGTAGAACTAGAGGAAATCAGGAATTTGCTCAAGCTTAAGCAAATCATCATACGTTTCTCTTTCTCTGATAACAGAAAACTGATCTCCCTTAACCATCACTTCTGCAACTCTTGGGCGAGTGTTGTAATTAGATGACATCACGAATCCGTAAGCCCCCGCGCTAAGAACGGCAAGCAAATCACCGCTTTTAACTTTAGGAAGTTCTCTATCCTGCGCAAGGAAGTCGCCGGATTCACAGATAGGACCTACTATGTCGACAACATCTTTGTCCTCAGAGCCTTTGATAACAGGCAGTATTTCGTGGTAGGACTCGTAGAATGCAGGTCTTATCAGATCATTCATAGCCGCATCAACTATAACGAATTTTTTTGCCGTACCTTCTTTAAGATATAATACTTTGGTTACCAGCATTCCCGAGTTTCCCATTAAGGATCTTCCAGGTTCAAGGACTAATTTATAAGGTTTGCCGGAGAACTCTTTCATAACAATATCGGCATACATGCTAGGGTGAGGAGGCTTATCATCTAACTTGTAGCTTATTCCGAGCCCGCCGCCTATGTCTATATACTGTATATTAATCCCTTCTCTAACCAGGTCATCTGCCAGACTGATCAACTTTTTAACGGAATCTACAAATGGGGTCAAGTCAAAGATTTGTGACCCTATGTGAGCATCGATTGCTAATACATCTATACCTTCCATATTATTAGCTTCTTTATAAACTTCAAAAGCTCTACCTATTTCTATGCCGAATTTGCTCTTTTTAAAACCTGTTGATATGTAGGGATGAGTTTTCGGATCGATGTCAGGGTTTACCCGAAGAGCGACAGGAGCTTTTTTACCAAGCTCTATGCCAACAGAATTAAGTTCATGAAGCTCTTCTTCAGATTCAACATTGAAAAACAATATTCCGGCTTCTATAGCAGCCTTCATTTCTTCCCTTGTCTTCCCTACTCCTGAGAATACTACTTTGCCGGGGTCGCCTCCTGCTCGTTTAACACGAAGCAGCTCGCCACCCGACACGATATCATAGCCTGAACCAAGGTCTGAAAATGCTTTTAGCACAGCAAGATTGGAATTGGCCTTTACTGAGTAGCAGATTAATGTATCCATTGATGAAAAAGCTTCTTTATAGGCAGTAAAACTGTCTTTTAGAAATTCGTAGCTATATACATAAAAAGGTGTCCCTACTGACTCTGCAATCTTAGCAAGAGAAACTCCCCCCATATGGAATTCTTCATCTTTATATTGAAATGAGCTGTGCATTAATGCGGTTCTCCTTAGATTAATTAACCAGAAATTTACACTAATTTATTTAAATGGGAACTTATATATGCTTTGCAAATATTAAACTCAACTCTTTAAATATCTGTCCAAGAAATCGAGCCTGTCATTACCCCAAAACATCCGATCATCAACAAACATTGTGGGCGCCCCAAAAACTCCTCTTTGTATGGCTATGTCAGTTTCTTCTCTGAGCTTATCTTTTATATCCTGCTCCGCGATTCTGTTTACAAACCAATCAGTTTCAATACCTATTTTAGAGACCGCCTCACCCAAAATATCCGCTTTACTTATATCTACACTCTGGGTCCAGTAGAGCCTGAACATCTCATGTGTATATTCTACCAATTTCCCTTTTTCTTGAGCGGCAAATGCTCCCCTCATTGATCTCACGCTATTTAGGGGAAAGAAGTCCGGGAACCTAAACTCTACTCCATAATATATAGCGGATTGCTCAAAATCTCTTCTTAAATATCTAAATTTATTGTCTATCTCTATAGCAGGTACTGATCCTATTTCGTTAAAAACGCCGCCTAGCAAAAAAGGCTTCCATAGAAGCTCAGCACCGTTGTCTTCACAGATTCTCTCTATCCTCTTTGAAGCAATATATGTATATGGACTGCTAAAATCATAGTAGAATTCTACTTTCTTTCCCATTTTACTCTCCATTGGTAATTTGTTCAGTAGGGATTATAAGAAATACAGGTAGTAATATCAAGAAATAAACTCTATCTAGGCTTTTAAATTATATAAAATTGATCCTTCCCTCCCTTATGCTAAACTCAAATATAACCAAAGTAACTCAATTTAATTATGAGCAGCCTCTATAATTTTGACGGTCTAAAGGTAACGGCTTTTGAAAGCCGTCGAGCAGAAGAAATTGAAAAGCTGATACTCTATCATGGCGGGGTACCTCGCGTAGCTCCATCAATGAGAGAGGTCCCTATCTCTGAATCAAAAGAAGCTTTAAGCTTCGCCAAAGAATTGATTGCCGGCAATTTTGACATGGTGATTCTTATGACCGGCGTAGGCACTCGTGCTCTTATAAAAGTAGTATCTACAAAATTTGATATTAAAAATATTAAGAGCGCACTTAAGAGAACTACTATTGTAGCACGTGGCCCCAAGCCAGTAGCTGCGCTACGTGAGATGAAGCTCAAAGCTAATATAGTAGTGCCGGAGCCCAACACATGGCGGGACATACTTATTACCCTGGAAAACGAAACAGAATTAAAGGGTAAAAAAGTAGCAGTTCAGGAATACGGCATTTCTAATAAAGAATTTATAAGCTCCCTAAGAAAGAAAGGAGCTAAGGTAACTTCAGTGCCGATTTACAAATGGGCTCTGCCAGAAGATATTGAGCCTCTAAAAGCTGCGATACAATCAATATCAAACTCCAAAGAAGACATCGCACTATTTACAAGCTCACAACAAATCTATCATCTATTTGAAGTTGCCAGAAAGATTGGATATCTCAAAAAATTAAAGCAGGGCCTAAAAAGCACAGTTATAGGCTCAATAGGGCCTACTACTTCTGAAACTTTGAATAGAGTTGGAATAACACCAGACTACGAACCTGACAGCCCTAAGATGGGGAATCTGATACGTGAAGTGGCAAGGATTGGAGCTGAGCTTGTTAACAAAAAGCGCATAGCACTCAAAAACGGCGTTGATACAAATATATGGCGCCCGGTAGAGATGGTCTGGAGCAAGGGTTCTCAAAAAAGCAGAAAAGCTATAACAAACGATTCGGTTTTTATGAAAGCCTGCCGTCTTGAAGAAACAGACTACACACCTGTTTGGCTTATGCGTCAAGCTGGCAGATATATGAGGGAATATAGAGAGATAAGATCAAAAGTATCTTTCCTTGAGCTGTGTAAAACTCCCGAGCTTGCAGCTGAAGTCACATTGAGAGCCGTAGACAGATTAAATGTAGATGCAGCAATAATATTTGCCGATATCTTGCTTATAGTTGAGCCTCTAGGCGTGGGTCTTGAGTTTTCAAAAGGTGAAGGCCCCAGAATTAAAAGACCTGTGCGCAGCGGGAAAGCTGTGGACCGTATAAAAGATTTTGATCCGGAATCTCTAAAATATGTTTATGACGCTCTTAAGATAACAAGAAGAGCGCTTGATCCAAACAAGGCTCTTATAGGATTTGCGGGAGCTCCTTTTACTGTTGCTTCTTATATGATCGAAGGCGGCGGATCAAAAAACTTTGAGAACACAAAGGGTTTAATGTATAGAGACCCGGGAGCCTGGCACATGGTGATGGAGAAACTTTCCACTGCCACAGCCGCTTACTTAAACAATCAAATTAAAGCAGGCGCGGATGTTGTGCAGTTATTTGATAGCTGGGTGGGTTGCCTTTCCAGAGATGACTATAAAGAATTCGTACTTCCTCATATGAAAAAACTTATATCAGATATTAAGAGCGGTACTCCTGTAATTCATTTTGGCACGGGAACCGCAGCATTATTAGATTTGATTAAAGAATCCCGAAGCCAGGTCATAGGACTAGACTGGAGAGTTGATCTAGATAAGGCTTGGAAACAGGTTGGATACGATAAGGCCATTCAAGGTAATTTAGACCCTGTTTTACTCTTCTCGACACCTTCCGAGATCCGGAAACGAACCAAAAAGATTATAGATAAGGCCAAAGGAAGACCAGGTTTCATATTCAATCTCGGTCACGGCATATTGCCTAAAACACCGGTGGACAATGTACTGGCGTTGATTGACTTTGTTCACGAATACTCAGCTAAGAAATAACACATTAGGAGAATCAAATGCCTAAGAAGTTTGACGCTATTCTGATGATAGGATACGGAGCACCTGAAAAAATTGAGGATATACGCCCTTTCCTTCAAAACGTGGCCAAAGGACGTCCGATCCCGCCCGACAGGCTAGAAGAAGTTGCCCACCATTACGAACTATTCGGCGGGAAATCTCCACTGAATGAATATACATATAAACAGGCTCGAGCACTGCAAAACAAATTAGCGGAATATGGCCATGACATTCCAGTATATGTAGGCATGCGTAATTGGCATCCTTTTACGCCCGATACTATAAAAGAAATTTATGACAATGGGGCTAGGAAAGTAATTGGGATGATTATGGCTGCCCATCAATCTGATGCTAGCTGGGAGAAGTATCAAAGAGATGTTCAAGAGGCGCTAACAGGTCTAGGAATAGAGATGGAATTTAATTACTCCCCTCCCCTTTTTGATCATCCGCTATTTATAGAAGACTCCGCAGATCGTGTTCAGGACTGCCTTGATGAAATTCCGACGGAAGAATATCCTGAGACTATGATCTTATTTACTGCTCATAGCATCCCGGTACCAATGGCAGAAGCATCTCCTTATGTTGAGCAATTAACAACGACTGCAAGATTGATAGCCGAGAAATTAAACTATAGTAACTGGAGGCTAGTATATCAAAGCCGGAGTGGAAGGCCGACTGACCCCTGGCTTGAACCTGATGTTTGTGATGTGATTGAGGAAATCTCAAAAGAGGGAGTTAAAAACGTTATTGCTCAGCCTATAGGATTCATTTGCGATCACATAGAAGTACTATTTGATATTGGCGTTGAAGCTCAGGAGACATCGGATGAGATCGGAATAAAGCTATATCGAGCTAAGACTGTAAATGACGACCCCAAATTTATAGAAGCGATGGCAGATGTTGTGCAAAAAATGAGGGATAGCGAGTGACATGACATCATATGAATTCGTTACAATTTGGAGAGAAGCCCCGCTTCAAAAAGTCTGGAATGAAATATATCACACTGAAGTATTGGCCACAGTGGTGGAAAGGGGGCATACAAGTAGTAATGAGCTGGGGGGGCTGAAAGTTTAGCTAAAAGACTTGAGACCAAAGTATCGTAAGTACAATTAGAAATATGAACTGGACACAAAAAGAAATTCAGCTATCCCCAAAACCACGCGGGTTTCATCTTGTTACCCGTCAAATTTTGGAGCAACTCCCTGAACTCAAAAAATATAGAATAGGCATAGCTCATATTTTTATATGCCATACATCTGCCTCTCTTACACTCAATGAAAATGCTGACCCGGATGTTAGAGTGGATTTTGAGAGTCATTTTAATAAATATGTGCCCGAAAATGCCCCGTATTATGTTCATACGCTTGAAGGTTCTGATGATATGCCGGCGCATATTAAGGCTTCACTTCTCGGAAGCTCTGTATCAATACCAATAAAAGATGGTGCTTTTAATGTCGGGATTTGGCAGGGAATTTATCTTTGCGAGCACCGTAATCACGGCGGATCGCGTAAAATAATAGTAACGATTAATGGCGAGAGGGACTAATTTAGTACATTTTAACCTGAATTGATGACTTATCTGTTATATTAATCAAATAGAGAGACAAAATGGCAGAAATTAGCAGAAGCAAAACTAGAGTGAGAAGATTTAGCGATGAAGAAATGGATTTTCAGCTGCTTAGGCAAATGGGATCTTCATCGATCAGTGCATCCGTTGGTGAGTGTCTATCCTTGGCAGACCGGATTAAAGACGGCGATCCAAAAAGCTGGGTTGAAGAATTTGCTAAACTTGCAGAGTGGCAACAAAAAGATGCTCACAAGAGAGCTTCAAAAGGCCATACAACAAGCGCGCGCGATCAGTTCTTTAAAGCCTGCAATTCTTTTAGGGCAGCAGAGTATTACACCAGCTGTCTCGATCCAAATCATCAAAAATTTGGTATGCAGGCGCGATATTGCTTTCGCGACGCTATGGATATTTTGTGGCATACATTTGAAGAGCATCTCCTGACATACAAGAGCATTGACCTGCCCGTTTACTTTATGGCGCCAAGCCCGCATGAACAAAAGCGGAAAACGCTTTTAATCGTAAGCGGCTTTGACGGTACGCTTGAGGAAGAGTATTTCATGAGGGGCTATGCCGCACTTGAAAGGGGTTATAATGTTGTACTGTTTGCGGGCCCTGGGCAGATGGACGTTTTCAGATTTTATTCAAACTCACATTTTGAACCTGATTTTGAAAATCCAACTAAAACAGTAATTGATTTTATAGAAAACCGCCCGGAAGTCGACATGGACAAATTAGCTATAATGGGAATAAGCTTTGGAGGTTATTTTGCAACCCGTGCAGCTTCTCACGAGCCAAGGATAAAAGCGCTCATAGCAAACTCTCCAATTTTGGATTTGCATGATTATTTGTCCGCATTTACAGGGTATGACCCTGCCGAAGCATCCGATGATCAGAATTTTAGCCTTGAAGACTTATCCAGCATTACAGACGATGAGATGTCCCCTGAATTAAAGTCCAGATCTGAGAATCTTATGATCCGTTTTGGACAGCCTAGCTTCAAAGACACATTTACATATCTAAAAGATTTCGCTGTTGGGGATGCCGTTTCCAATATCAAATGCCCTTGTCTCGCGCTCGTAGGTTCCGGCGAAGGTGGTGAGCCGGAGAAACAATTTAACAACTTTATAGAGAATGTTTCAGGCCGGATTACAAAACACACCTTCACTGATTTTGAAGGAGCTGATACACATTGCCAGGTTGGAAATCCCACATATTCAGCGGCAGTTGCGTTAGATTGGTTAGATGAGATTTTTGACTAGCTGAAAATAAGCCATAATCTCAAATAATCTCGGAACAAGCCTAACCCGTGTAAAAACCAAAGCTTAAGGTAGACTTTAATTCATGAGATATTATTGTTTTGCTAAAGTATTACTAAGCTTTGTCTTGATAATGTTCTTTGTTGCACCACTCTTTGCCAGCTCTGAAGAGAATATAGAAATAATAGAATTGGGAAAGTGGAATCAGGATAGATTACAAAAAATTATCTCAGAAAAACCGGAAACCACTTCAGCACAAATAGATTTTTTATCAAAGAAGTTCCTAAGCACTCCATATGAAGCAAACACCCTCACGGGAGATATTAATACGCCTGAGATTTTCACTGTAAACTTGGACGGCATGGACTGCTTTACCTATATTGATTACATCGAGGCTCTTAGATTATCCACAACATTAGAGGATTTTAACACCAATCTTAAAGATATCCGGTACCACAATGGAAATATCTCATTTCAAAGCAGAAACCACTTTTTCTCCGATTGGCCTATAAGAAATAACGTCAATGTTAAAGATGTCACTTACGAAGTAGGTGGCAAAAATGCTGTAGCTGTTGAGAAAAATCTAAATCTAAAGAGTGATGGTTCTACTTTTCTTCCAGGAATACCTGTAGTACCTAGAGAATTTTATTATATTCCCTCATCTGCTGTTAACGATGAGATTGTTTCAAAACTACGGACAGGAGACTATATCGGAATGTATACAGAGATAGATGGACTTGATGTAACTCACACTGGGATTATTATAAAAAATGATGATGGAGTCTTTTTAAGACACGCATCATCTAAAAAGAGCAATCAAAAAGTGGTAGATGAAGACCTACAAAAATATATTAAAAACGTACCGGGAATAGTTGTATACAGGCCGCAATAATGGAACAGAAAATCAAACCTGAAGATCTTGTGCTAGAAGCTACCGATCACTATTACAAGAGTGACTTTAAGCAGGCAATAATTTCTCTTGATAAAGCAATTGAGTTAAACCCTGATTTTGCCCAGGCCTGGTATAACAAAGGTATTACTTATTCAGTAATGGGGCACCTTCAAGACGAAATCGAATCTTATGAAAGAGCAATAGAAATAGAACCACAATACGCAGAAGCATGGAGTAATAAGGCATCAGCTTTGGGTAGAGCAGGCAGAGCTGAAGAGGCGCTTGAATGTACAGAAAAAGCTCTGGAGCTAAAGCCATTATTTGCAACTGCATGGTGTAATAAAGGAGCAGCTCTTAGCAGCCTTGGAAGAGATCTAGAAGCTATAGAAGCATATGATAAGGCAATTGAAGTTGAAGAAACTTATTTAGAGGCATGGTTTAACAAAGCTGTATCACTTCATAATCTGGAAAAGCCCAAGGGTGCTCTTACAGCGTATAGCAAAGCAATAGAGCTAAATCCAAATTATGCTGAGGCGTATTTCAATCGGGCAGGGCTGTTTTTATACTTAAATGACTTAGAAAAAGCAAAATCTGACTTAGAAAAAGCTATTGCAATAGATTCATCTTATAAACAGCTAGCTCTAGCAGACGAATCGCTTAAAAGTTTGATCTCCTGATACTAGGATTTATTAAATTAAATGATAATCTTATATTATTAGAAATAGTAAGGAGGCTGCAAATGGGTCTTACAGCAAAAGAATTAACCGAGCTTTCAAAACATACGGCTAAGGCAAGACGCAATTTAGACAACCTACTTGATTTTGTGGATCTAATGAACAATGACGTCGACAAACTTGATGGGGACATAACCCCAGCAGGTGAACAGATAAAGAAGTTATCTAACGAGATGTCCAAGCATGTTGACGAAATAAAAACTCTAATAGATACACAACTCAACAAAATCCCCATCGACCCCGAAGAAACCAAAGATGCCGCAAGCAAACTGGGCTTATACCACGGTACTGTACATCAGGTAATTTCTTATGCAGATACCGAAAAAAGTAAATACAAGGAAAACTCATATTGGTGGCGCTACTGGGTAAGCATACTGGATAACGTTATGCAGCAAGAGATTGAAAACCCAAGTAAGCCTATAGGTAAAGGTAAGCAATTTCTGGAGAAAAGAAATTAGGTTTTAGGTATTGATAACCGGCATTATTTCTCTTGAGACAATTTCCATAGTATGAAATATATCGTCAAGACTCTCTACAACAGGATCTAGTACGATATGAGAAACACCTAATTTTTTATAATCCTTTATAGATTTTGTTATTTCTGAGACAGTACCACGAAGTAAGAAAGGCGGGTCATCGCTATCGGAATTATTGTCATTATTTGCTTGATAATCAGCATCAACTATATGTAGTCTGTTTCTGACTGAGTATATAAAATTTGACAAATCTCTACCTTTTTCTGCAGCCACGGTTTCTAATTTTGAAATACCCTCTTTAACATCTCCTGGACTAACCCACGTAGGCTGCCATCCGTCACCAAGCTCGACAGCTCTTTTTATTGCATAATCACTTGCGCCTGCAATAAATACTGGAGGATGTGGTTTTTGTAGAGGTTTAGGATAGAACTTGATATCAGAAAAGCTGCAAAATTTTCCTTTATATTCAGGATCATCATTAACCCAAAGCTCTTTTATAGCTCTTATATACTCGTTTGTTCTAGCTCCTCTTTTTTCATATGGTATCGAGAGTGCATCATACTCTTCTCTCATCCATCCTGGCCCCACTCCAAATATCACTCTCCCCTCTGATAAGACATCAAGGGTTGCGATCATTTTTGCTACTACGACTGGGTTTCTATAGGGGAGAATAATAACACTCGTGCCTAATTCTATAGTTGATGTTTCAGCGGCTATATATGAAAGCAGCATAAATGGATCATAAAAAACTTCACTAAAAGAGCCTAAGTGTTTTTCAGGCATAACAACATGATCACTTACCCAGATTGAATCAATGCCGTAGTTCTCCGCAGCCTTTGCAATCTCTATATTGTCCTTAGCTTCTAAAGACAGACGTATTGGGAGACATATTCCGAATTTCATTATAGTTGTTTAGGTTAATGCTATTTGTTCAATTGCCAAATATGTACAGTAGGAATGAGAAATTGACAGACAGTTTCATGTCCTTTAGCATACTCACAAACCTAGCTATGCGACAGTCAAAACATGAATAATGAATCGAGCAATCTAGAATCTGAATATATTGATATTACAAAAAACCGCTCTCCGCGAAAGTGGCTGGTATCCGTTCTTACTCTGCTAGGCATAACGGCATACGTGGCCATATTTTGGGCGCGATTGGCTAAGCTTCTCCCACCGCCTTATAATCAGTGGACTTTCATTTATGAGCCTTTGATAGGTCCCTGGTGGACAAGAAATTTCTTCCTGGACTTGCCCGAATACACAAGGCTGGAAATCCTTTGGTATATATTGTGCTTTATTTCTTCCATGATTATACCAATTATCGTACTACGTATGAGAAGAAGAAAGCTTACAGATTTTGGATTGGGGATGTTAAACAGGCTTGGGATCAGGCTCACAATAATAGCAATAATTGTCTCTATCCCTTTTGGATTATGGATTCAGTTAGCCTCACCCTACCCACACATACTGACTACTATGTATGCACTATCGCTGTTTAACAAAATCCCGGAACACTTTCTCATTCTGGGGATTCTCATAGCTTTAATGCTACCTCATAGAAGGCTTCCTAACCCCGCATATATGGCACCAATTGAAGGCTCCGCCGGGAAGAAACTACTACGTTGGCTCGGTATTGCTCAACCTGTAACTATAGATTCCGATAACCGTATTCTAGCTTGCTTTGGATTGAACTGGACCTCATTATTTGCAATGGTAGTTTCTGGGCTAGTGTTTTATATGATACATCTGGGAAGGGCTAATCATATCGAGGTAGCGCTGTCTCTGCCGGGGGGCATAATGGTTTCCTACATCACTCTCAGGACGCATTCAATTTGGCATGTAATACCTGCGCACTGGACACTTAACCTCGTGCCTATGGCAATACTGCACTTCTATAAATTTTAACCCTCACTACATTTGTCCTCAGAAATTGAAGACCAATATTCTCTACACATAGGCGGATACAGAGTGCAGTGGTTAGGAAGCTCTGCTTTCGGGGTAGGAAACTGAATTAACGAAAACCCAAAGGCCCCGTGTTTTTTGTACTCTTCTTCAGCTTGCTCTTTAGTTAACGATGTCCCCTTTACACAACGCTCTGGTTTACATAGCTTTTCACTGGACACTTTCGTTCCATTTATTGCATAGGTGCTTAGATCAAAGCATTGAGTGACCCCTTTTTCGTTGGGCAGAAATAGAACTGGGAGATCCCTTTTGTTTAGAGAAGAATGGAAAAAAGAGATATCTTTTAACAAATTTGATTCTAGAACTAGTATTAACGGAAGACCCTCGACTTTTGAGTTCATAAAGACAAGAGAAGTAGCCTTATCCCATGTTGAGGTCTGACAGTTACTCAAATAATAACCCGGCTCGCTAAAGTAGTAAGACACTTCGACTTTCTCGGGAGAAGTGACTAAAGCGTTTTCATTTCCAGTGCTGAATTTAATGGATTCATTAACCGGTTCCGCAAACCCTTCCTTTGCCTTTAAAGTAAAAGAATATTCTTCCGTAGGTTGTAGATTTTGCGCCGGCTGTATAAATATAAAACCCGCTTCATGGTTATAAACTGATCTTCTGGATTGAAGTCTTTTCGTCGTGTATTCAATACCATTACCGTTGCTATCAGTTAATTCCATTTCTAACTTATGGGGAGTTTTTGATAGAGATTTAAAGTCTTTCACTATTATTGCGGAGTCTACCGGGACGGACTTTGCTTCATCAAGAGGCCAGAGAATTTCAGGCAGAGGCGTAAATTTTTCTGGTTCGCAGGAATTGGAATTAGTTCGTGTAGCAACAACTATTAAAAGCACTAATACTAAAAGAAAAATTGCCCTATTAATTATTATATCCTCATACTTATTGTATTCTAAAACTTATCTGTCCCAAACTACCAAAAGTAGCAATATACTGCCCTTTCCTCGCCTTTACGACATTGCCAAGAGCGCCTGTAATGAGCACTTGTCCGTGTTCGATCTTCCAGCCCTGATCTATTACATTATTTACTAGCCACAATAGGGTTTCCCACTGACCGTTATTTAAATCTGAGCCCCTACCCTGGTTTGCAATTTCTACATTCAGATTGAGAATAACTTTTACATCATCAGGATTTACTTTATCGAGTTCTGTGGGTTTACCTAAAATATAAGCTTTAGAGGAAACGTTAGCTGCGACTATATCTGTGGCCTTAAGTTTATTTATATCCTCAAATCCAAAGTCTGGAAGCTCTATAACCGGCAAAACTGCTTTTATATGTTCTTTCAGTTCTGAGATATCCTTAATTTTAGAAGTTATAGGTTTTCCGACAACATATCCAAGCTCAGTCTCAATCATTAACTGATGGTATTTTGAGCTGTCTATTAGATAGGGGCTATCTTGTTCTCCAAAAGAAAATAGCACCACTGAAACTGGTGAATTCACATTAAATTTCTCTTGAGTGTTTTTAGAAGTTAAGCCTGCTTTAAACCCGGCTATCTTATCATTCTTGAGCTTCTTATTTACATAGTCTTTCTGGATCTTATATGCAGTTTCCATATTCAAATCAGTAAAGTTGATAGATATTACGGGCATTGGTTTTCCATCATTCTCGGCCACAAGTAATTGATCCGCATACTGATTAATTTCCCCAGAGCCAATCAATCCAACTGAAACGAGTATCACAAAAAGCAAACAAAAAATAGTCTTGGGTGCCATGTCAGTTATTCAAACCCTCTACTAGTTTTATGACTTCTTCAGCGCATCCCCATGACAGGGTAAATCCCGCACCGCCGTGACCATAGTTGTGAATTATGACAGAATCACTCGGAAGCTTTTCAAGCTCAAGCCGGACTTCTGTCCTTCCAGGTCTAAGCCCTACCCTTTCTCCCAAAACTTCTGCCCCTTCTAATCTAGGGTCCAGAACTCTACATTTTGTTAGTATTTCATCAGTAGTTTTCGGATCTACTTCTAGACTCCAGTTATTGTCATCAGCCGTTCCCCCAAGAATACAGTGAGTACCGTGAGGCACGATATATGACACAGCAAGCGGCCCTTCTTCCTCGTTAATACAATCCCTGAGCCCTGGGTTGGTGGTTTTCACCAACTGCCCGCGAATAGGGAAAACTTCTTTATCGTTAAATATTTTCCCCGCACCAAGCCCGGAACAATTAATTATCAGTTTATGATCTGCAGATATTTCTTCGATGCTTTCTATTTCTCTATCCAGCTTCGTAATTTTACCCCCAGCATCTTTGAATCTAGTGACTAAATAATCCATATAAACCGGAGTTTCAATTCGGGCGACAGGGGCAATATAACCATCCACATAGCCAGGCGGCAGCTCATCTTTTCCTACCCTGATAAAGTTTTTAACAGCAGGTTTCCAAAATGGATCTTCAACTTTGTGATCGAATATCTGAACAAAGTTAAAAACTCCGATCCCTATTCCAGCAATTTTAGCTAACTCCATATATTTGTTATATGTAAAAGCTGCCCAGGGCAGAACTCTTTCAGGGGGCGATACACGGAATGGATACCAATATGCAGTAGCCACATCTGAGGTGGTATCGGGCGGAATCTTAGCCGCTACTATCTCCACTTCGAAACCGTTTTCAAGGAGTCGTATCCCCGAAGCGAGTCCGATGACTCCGCATCCTAAGACTAGAGCTTGTTTGTTTTTCATGACTTTAATCCTAATTTAACCGCGCGCTTGTCCCACCATTTCGACTATTACTTTTCTGCATTCTTCGGGGCTGTGTATTTCTCTGATAAATCCTATCCGCCTGCTGTAGAATTCGTTGTTAGATTTAATTCTGACCTGAAAGCCTAATCTATCAACTGAGGTCATTGCAGCTTCTTGGGCTTCGACTTTTGTGAAGTGCTTTGCTAATAGCATCAATGATTCGGCGTGGTCTTGATTCATATGTTGAATAATCCCTGAAGCACTATCTGCGAGTGGGTCGACTTCTGCTTCATAGTAGTTAGGGGCTGTTACCCAGCCCATAGCACCGAATCCGCCGACAAAATAAATGTCTTTTATCTCCATGCGGTAAAAAGAGAAATCATCAAAATCTACCCAGTAGCTAGCATTCTTATAACGGGCCAAATACAACTCTCTAACTTCGTGGATTTGATCTTCGGGAACTTTGGTAGTCTCACCCATAAGCGTAACTCTTGAAGCATCAAGCGGGTCGCCGCCAGAATCGGTTTGTGATACAAAAAGACTTGCCCTCGAATCGCGGATGAAATTGTTTGTATGCATTGCCATTGTGCTTAT
>JBBDIN010000088.1:0-23954 GCA_040880385.1 Thermodesulfobacteriota bacterium
CTGTGGGAGTTGTTATTATCGTTGCCATTGCAGCCATGCCCATAATAAATCCGATTTTAGCTTCAGTGCCGCCAAGCTCTTCAATCCTTACAGGTAGCAAAATAAATGAATGGAAATTAAAAAAGAAAATAAATGAAGAAAGTGTGATTAGAATAAAATCTCTATTAAAGAGTGGCCTATCAACATTTTCAGCGTCATTGGTGGGTGTATTCAAATTCCGGGTCATTTCTCCTTAATATGGAGTTATTAACTTACACCAGAAAATTAATAAGAAAAACAAGGGCAAGCTCAGTATACTTCTATCTATAAAGAGGATTTATAGCAAAAGAGATAGTATAGGAGACAATAATGATTAGATATACACTAATACTAATACTTGCTATTTTATTAGGAATTTCTTCTTATCTGCTTTATAAAAACAAATATGTAGTCATCAATATTGAAACCGGTGGTAGAGGATTGAATGCAGCAATTGTGCAGGGTGGAATAATTGATAGTAACAGACCTGCCGACTCTCAGGATGGAAGCTCTGAAATAGCAATTAAACCCAAATCTACACTTGCGCCTGATATAACAGATACCATTGAAGAATTAGAAGAAGATTCAGGAATAGAAGTACATTTAGATCCAACTGTGGGCGTTGATATAAACGAAGAGCAGCGCATAGCATCGAGTTATAGAGTTATAGGGCCCAGACAGTTCGTGCTGCTAACCGACAAAGAAAAACCGATGGTTGAAATTGATCTGGAGACGGGAAAAGTTCAAATAGGTGCTGAATACGATCTTGATGAAGTTTCTACTGAATTTTGGAGGTCGATTGGAAAGAAATATCCCGAAGTTTGCTTCGTGGAAAAAAATTAACTAGTCACTACCCCGTGTAAACGATCTTGCCGTTTACTATCGTGTAATTTACAACTCCTTTCAGCTTCCAGCCATGAAATGGGCTGTTCTTAGATTTAGAGTGAAACTTGTTCCTATCTACTGTGATTTCTTTTTCCGGATCAAAAATCACTACATCTGCAGCACTACCGACTTTAAGTGTCCCCTTACCTAAATTCAATATATCAGAAGGCGCATCTGTTAGCTTACTAATCATCTGATTTAACGTAAGCGCTCCGTCTTGTACAAGTTTAAGTGAAAGAGGCAATGCCGTTTCAAGTCCGACTATCCCAAAGGGGGCGATATCAAACTCTACTTTTTTCTCATCTTCACTGTGTGGAGCATGGTCTGTCGCAATTGCATCAAGGGTACCGTCTTTAAGGCCCTCAATCACAGCTTCCCTGTCTTTCTTTCCCCTTAGGGGTGGGTTAATTTTAGCGTTGGTATCGTACTCGTTTACCGCTTCGTCAGTCAAAATAAAGTGATGAGGTGTAACTTCTGCAGTTACCTTAACCCCTCTCTTCTTAGCCGCTCTAATCAGCCTTACTGACCCTGCAGTTGAAACATGGCAGATATGAAGACGAGCCCCGGTTAGCTCTGCAACGGTTATATCACGAGATACCATCACATCTTCTGAGGCGCATGGTATCCCCACTAGTCCAAGCTGAGTTGAAACGTCTCCCTCATTCATTACTCCTGCCCCAGAGAGGTTTTTATCCTCCGCATGAGATATAACGGGTATATCAAAAGCCTGCACATATTCCATTGCGTGCCGCATAACTTTGGCGTTCATTACGGGCATACCGTCATCTGAAACGCCTACGCACCCAGCCTCATACATCTCACCAATCTGTGCAAGTGTTTCTCCCATCTCACCTTTCGTAATTGCTCCGATAGGAAAAACGTTCACTATTCCTTCTGTGCGCGCTTTGAGCAGTATATATTCGGTTACAGAAGCGTTATCGTTTACGGGATTTGTATTGGGCATACATACTATCGTGGTAAATCCCCCAGCGGCTGCAGATTCGCATCCGGATCTGATTGTCTCCTTATGCTCAAACCCGGGTTCTCTCAAATGAACATGAATATCTACTAACCCCGGAGATACAACTTTTCCTTTTGCATTTATAACAGTAACATCAATATCCTGTTCATACTTTTTAGTTGTTTTTGGATAGGACTTTATTACTCCGTTCTCGATTAAAACATTACCGGTTCCATCAATTCCTTGAGAGGGGTCAATTATTCGCCCTCCTTTAATAAGTATGCTCACTGACTCCTCCCCGCAGATGCTACTAAATAAAACATAGCCATTCTCACGGCTATCCCGTTTGATACCTGATCCAGAATTACCGAACTAGCGTCATCAGCTATGTCTGATGAAAGCTCTATACCCCTGTTTATTGGGCCTGGGTGCATCACAGTTACATCTTTATCCGCCCCTTTTAACTTCTCGCGTGTAAGCCCATAGAATCTTGAATATTCCCTTAATGATGGAAAGTATACCGATTCCTGACGCTCCATCTGAATACGGAGCATGATTACAACGTCAACTCCTTCTATAGCCTCTTCTAAATTATAATATGCGCGTACTTTGGCTTTTTCAATATATTTCGGTATTAGAGTTGGCGGGCCTACGACTCTGACCTCGGCTCCGAGCTTTACTAGCCCCCAGATATTAGAGCGTGCAACACGGCTATGGAGAATATCTCCAACAATAGCTACTTTTAGCCCTTTGATTTTGCCCTTCATTTCTCTGATCGTAAATAGATCAAGAAGAGCCTGACTCGGATGTTCGTGTGATCCGTCCCCGGCATTTATAATAGATGAATTAAGTTCTCTAGCTAAAAGCCAAGGCGACCCCGACATGGGGTGTCTAATTACTATTACGCTTGCGCCCATAGCTTCAAGGTTTCTTGCGGTATCGAGCAAAGTTTCGCCCTTACTTACGCTGCTATGTGAGAGGGTGAAGTTAAGTACATCAGCACTAAGTCTCTTTTCAGCTATTTCAAATGAAGACCTTGTCCTAGTGCTCGGCTCATAAAAGAGATTGCAAACAGTGACACCTCTTAAGGCGGGCACCTTTTTCACATCCCGCGCCGATACTTCTTTCATTGATTCTGCGGTATCGAGAATGAGTGTTATTTCTTCTGCCGATAACTCCTCAAGCCCCAAAATGTGTTTTCGCTGAAATGTCATTTTATCCTTTTTTGACAATTACTTCGTCTTTACCGTCAGTTTCTTTTAAATGCACTCTAACCTTTTCTGAAATCAGAGTATTTACCTGAAGACCTAGATAATCAGGCTGGATCGGCAGTTCTCTATGCCCCCTATCGACCATGGCTACCAATTGGATTGAAGATGGTCTACCAAAGTCCATAATTTCCTCAAGAGCTGCTCTTGTTGTTCTGCCTGTATAAATTACATCATCGACTAATATTACTTTCTTGTCTTCTACCGAAAAAGGTATTTCGGTCTTCTCTACCTTAGGCCATTCTGTTTTATGTCTCAGATCATCTCTGTATAGCGTTATGTCTAATGTGCCCATTGGGGGTTTAATTTTTTCAAGCTTATTAATTCTTTTAACAATTCTCTCTGCAATATGAACTCCGCGTGTTCTAACTCCAATTATAACGAGATCTTTAGCACCTTTATTTTTCTCAAGTATTTCAGAAGTGATGCGCACGATTGTGCGGTCAATAGTTTCAGAATCCATCAGTACATTTTTAGCCATAATTTATCCCTAAGAATATGTTATCCCTTATTATAACCTTATTAATCTATCCCTGAAAGAATCCTATTCCATCTAACTTTATTTACAATATCCGGACTTCCAAAATCCCAAGACCAATGGATCAGAAAAGCCTTACCCGCTATATTCTCTATCGGCACAAATCCCCAAAACCTGCTATCTTGACTGTTATCTCTGTTATCTCCCATTACAAATACAGATCCTTCAGGCACTTTGGTAACAGGAATATAGCTGCCTCTGTTAGTGTTTTCTTTCCCCTTTCTAAAGATCACTGTATGATCTTCTCCAAATAGATCTTCTTCGTATTCATCAAACTGCTCACTGTTTCTCTCATCAGAATAATTGCCTATATATTCTAGTGGAACTTCCTCACCGTTAACTACCAGATTTCTACCATTTAAATCTATATAATCACCAGGGAGTCCAATTACACGCTTTATGTAGTACAGGCCGTTCTTTGAGGGGTCTCTTTCGCTATTTGGATATGTAAAGACAATCACATCCCCTCTTTTTATTTTTTCAAGCGGCAAGACTTCAATATCCGTAAACGGAATCTTGGTTCCGTATACAAACTTGTTGACTAAAAGATGATCACCTACAAGGAGTGTCGGGATCATAGAGCCTGAGGGGATTTTGAAAGGCTGAAAAACGAAGGTTCTTATTATAAGTGCCAAGATAATGGCGAAAGCCAGAGCTTCGATATTTTGTCTTAACTTTGATTTTTTATATTTAGATAGATAATCCGAAGATGCAATTTCCAGGTCCTCTGTAGTCTTCAATATATCCTGGTAATTCTGAGCAGCAACAGCTCGTTCCAGATTCGCTACCCTTTGTTCAACAATACTAATAGCATCGGGAGCAACTTTTGATCTATTTTTCCCCAGAACAAGTTTAGTTTCCTTAATAATTTCTTTGGCTTTTTTCTTAGCTTTGGATTCTTTTGAGAATATATTTAGCATGATTGGGATTGGAGTATATATGGCTTATGGAACTGTTTCAATATATTTACAGAGCACTTATTAAATGATCACCAAAATCTCTGGGTACCGCTAGATTCTAGATATAAAGGATGACAATCTTACTATAATGCTTCTATTTCCTGCATTCTCTCCACAGACTTAACCCCCTTAACCTTTTTAATTGAGTTAATTACATCCTCCAGCTGGGATAGGTCTGAAACGACTACATCAAATGTACCGATAGCATCCTCTACATCGGTAGAATGGATTTCCGCTTTGGAGATGTTCACTTCGGAGGTAGAAAAGGTCTTGGTAATGCTTGAGAGAATTCCAGGCTTATCTGTACAAGTAACAAGAATTCTTGCGGGCCTTGATCCTTTAAACATAGCATCCCATTCAACATCAATTCTTCTGGCAAGGTCGACCTCAAGAAGTCTAGGGCAATCATTCCTATGAATTGTTATACCTTTACCGCGTGTTATATATCCGACAATTTCTTCTCCGGGCAAAGGTGAGCAACAATTGGCAAACCTTATCATTACGTCATCATAACCTCGAACAAGAACCCCGCCGTCGCTTGAGCTTGTTATAGTTTTTATTATCTTTTCAATTCTTTCTTTATTGGACGCAGAGTCTAAGTTTTCCAAAGGCACTGCTTTTTTAAGCAGGTCGTTAGCTGAAATCTTGCCGAATCCCACAGCAAGATAAAGATCCTTTACATCTTTCACTTTCAATTCTGGCAATATATTTGAAATATCACCCTTTTTTACCATAGCCTGGAAATCTAGTCCGTGTTGCTTAAATTTTCTTTCACAAATAGATTTCCCAACTATCTCAGACTGTTTCCTCTCTTCTGTTCTTAGCCAATTGCGAATTTTTGTCTTAGCCCCTGATGTAACAACGAATTTCAGCCAGTCCCGATTAGGATGTTGTTCCTTTGAAGTAACGATCTCAACCCTGTCTCCAGTTTTTAATTGATGATTTAGCGGCACTAACTTTCCATTCACATTAGCTCTAGTAGATTTATTTCCGACCTCTGTATGAATAGAGTATGCAAAATCAATTGGAGTAGCTCCGGTGGGAAGTTCCTTAAGATCGCCATTCGGAGTAAAAACGTAGACTAGGTCTGCAATGAGTTCTCCTTTAATCGCCTCCATATATTCCGTAGGGTCTTGAATGTCCTTCCATTCAAGAAGCTGCCTTAAGGTTGCATATATTTCATATGTTCCCCCGCCGTCCAATTTCCCCTCTTTATATTTCCAATGAGACGCCACACCGGACTCAGAGACCTCATGCATCGCTCGGGTTCTAATCTGTATTTCCATTCTTTCCCCAAAAGGTCCAATTACTGTGGTATGTAGTGACTGGTATCCATTACCTTTGGGAAGTGCTATATAGTCTTTAAATCTTCCGGGAACAGGCTTCCAAGAAGCATGCACTGCTCCCAAAGTCTCATAACACTCTTTTAGAGAGTTTGTAATAAACCTAAACGCTATAACATCATATACATGTTCAAAATTCAGATTTTGTTCCTGCATTTTTCTATAAATTCCATATATATGTTTAAATCGACCTGTAATCTCAGGACTTAAATCAAACTCCGAAAGTTTCTCGGCAAGTATGACCTTTGCATCCTCAACATGCGCTTCCCACGCCTTTCTTTTCTTCGCTATCTGTTTAGAGAGTATTTTATATTCATCCGGATTTAGGTATTTAAAGGATAGATCTTCAAGCTCCGTTGTAACCCAATTGATTCCTAATCTATGGGACATAGGTGCATATATATCAAATGTTTCACTAGCTATTCTTTTTTGCCTATCGGCAGAAAGATGCTCTAGAGTTCTCATATTATGGAGTCTGTCAGCAAGTTTAACAAGAACTACTCTTATGTCTTTCGCAGTGGCTAGAATAAGTTTTCTGAACCCCTCAGCCTGACGTTCAATTTTAGAGGTATAAGGCAGCTGACCAATCTTAGTAACCCCCTCAACAAGAGAAGCTATTTCTTTACCGAACATAGATTCGATTTCTTCAGAAGTTGCCAGAGTATCTTCCACTGTGTCATGGAGAAGCCCTGTTATTATTGAGGAAACATCAAGTTTCATATGAGATAAAATACCGCTTACTTCAAGAGGATGGCTTAGATAAGGCTCACCCGAACTGCGCTTTTGTCCCGAATGAACCTTTGCGGAGTATACATATGCTTTTTTGATCATATCCACATCTTTGTCAGTTAAGTGGAGATAACAATTAACATTTTCAATTATGTCGTTGAGTCTAATCATTTTATCTTTCTAAAAATTATCTTTTATTCTTTCTAACACCCTTTTACTCTGACATCTTGTTGAAATAATAATTGAGTGAATGGTCTTAAGCGCCTCATCTAGTTGATCATTAATAATAATAAAATCATATTCTTCTAAAATTGCAGGATCCATCTCTTCTTTTGCCCGAGCAAGCCGTTTCTCAATATCAATATCTCCATTACCGTTTCTTTGGCTCAGCCTCTCTTTTAATATTTCAAATGTGGGCGGCATAACAAAACAGAATATTGCTTCCGGACAAGATTCCTTTATTTGACTAGCTCCCTGCACATCTATATCAAGAAGCAGATCAACTCCGGATTTTACAGCATCCTCAAACTCTTCCACCGGTGTCCCGTAATAATGTCCATGCACTAATGCATGCTCAATAAAACGTTTCTCCTGAACCATCTTTTCAAATTCGGCCTCGGTAATAAATTTGTAATCCTTACCGTCAACCTCACCTTCCCTGGGTTTTCTAGTCGTACATGAAACCGAGAACCTGAGGTTGTCAAGCTCATGTAACATACTTTTAGCTAGTGTAGTTTTTCCACCCCCTGAAGGGCCTGAAACTATGAACGCAATTCCTTTTCTCATTTAAATTCTCTCAATCCTTTTCAGTTGAATATACCGAATATTGTAACTTATTATTAATTCTAGGATAGATATCTATATTTTTCAATAAATATAGGAGGTTGGGGGGTCTGATTATTTTTCTTTTTTATTGATCTCTTCAACTACTTTCTTGACGTCTTGAGACTTCTCTTTATTTAAGACTAAAATTGAATCCTCAGATTCCACAACTACCAGAGCTTCCACGCCAACTAGCGCAATAAGCTTCTCTGTGCCGTAAACTAAGCAGTTAGACGAATCAATGGATACCACCCTTCCCCTAATGACATTTTCACTACCCTCTTTCCTTAAATATTCATCAAGTGCAGACCAGCTACCTACATCACTCCATGGGAAATTTATTGGTATTACCAAAGTACTTTCGGAATGCTCCAGTATTAATTTGTCTATTGATCCCGGTGTGAGGGTGTCATAGAATTTGCTTACAGAATCCTTTTCCGATTGCTCCTCTAAATTATTGGAGATTTCATCAAAAGAACTTTGCCAAGCTGGAATTAAGTCAAGAAAAGCTGAGATAATGGATGAATTTTTCCAAATAAAGATACCGCTGTTCCAATAATAGCCCCCCTGATTTAAAAAGCTAAGAGCAGTTTCTATATCAGGTTTTTCTGTAAACTTATCAACCTTATAAGCGCTGTAATTATCAGATGAGAGAAGTTCTATATCTGTTTTTATATAGCCGTAACCTGTCTGTGGAGCTGTAGGAGTAACACCAAGGGTTATGAGAGGGTATTGGCCATTATCAAGTTTTGTATCGGCCACATTTGCTGCAAAACTAAGAGCCTTTCTAAATTCCTGATCGTCTCCGATAACATGGTCGGCTGGCAGAACAACCGTAATGGAATCTTCGTTAATTTTGTTTATCTTAAGAGAGCTGTATGCAATACACGGGGCGGTATTTTTCCCATACGGCTCAAGAATCAAGTTTTCGATAGGGAGTTCAGGAAGATGCTCCAGTGTTAGATCTGCATAAATATCACCGGTTACAACAAAGATCCTTTCAATTGGAATCAGTGGCAGGATTCTATCCACAGTTTGCCTTATCAAAGACTTTTCACTTACCAATGATAGAAACTGTTTAGGATTAGATTTTTTGCTAAGTGGCCAAAATCTCTTCCCCTCTCCTCCCGCCATTATTAGTGCATTAAGTTTCATAGTTAGATAATAATTTACTCCTAGATTTTATCAAACAGATAAGTCTCAAGAAAATAGATATTCTATCTGACTTATTGATACAGATTTTAAAGAATCTGTTACTAATTCAGCTTTTGATAGATCTTCTGCAGAGTAAGAATTTGTAATTGCCAGGCACTTCATTCCTGCGGAGTGTGCGGCTTTAATACCGGAGATAGAATCCTCAATCACAAGACATTCGTCAGCCGATATCTGAGCCCCGTCTGATTCATTTAGCTGCCCCAGAACTTTTAGATACACCTCAGGATCGGGTTTGCAGTTAACAACTTCATCGGCGCTCACAATAATATCAAAATGTTTTTTCAAATCAACAGACTCAAGTATCTCCACAATTTCATCTCTAAGTGCGCCTGATCCTATAGACAGAGGATATTTGCCGCTGATCTTAGATATAAAATCCGGCACTCCCTCCAAGATTAGAATATTCCCTCTTAATACATTATTAAAATGCCCCGATTTCCGATTAATATAATCAGACACAATAGCTACATCATGCTCAATATTTCTATCTTTGAGTAGTTCTTTAAAGAAGGTTTTATCATCATAAGCTAAATAATTATCATTATACTCTTCTTCTGAAAGAGTGATCCCGTCTTCCTCAAGCGTTAGTTGAAAGGCCTTAAGATGAAGTGGCTCAGTATCTGCTATAACCCCATCAAAATCAAAAATAATTGCTTTTAACATTATACTTTTATTCCTTGGAATGCAGTTTGTCCTTAGTAATCTACATCATGATGATTAAATGAAAATAAGCTCTAAGAAAAACCTTTATTAATTTTAGTTCTTGAATTGGCAAAAATTAACAAATTATGATGAAATATGTATTTGATAAATCTAAATTTCCATGCATCTTTTAACATATTCTTACATCTAATCTTTAAATGGGAATTTCAATGAACCAAAAACAGTGCGCCAAGGTTTTAAAAGCCCTAGGAGACGACACGCATCTTAAGATACTTGAATTCCTCTTTAAAGGTGAGTACTCCGTGTCTGAAATAGCATGCTCTACCGATATTGATTATTCTCATGTATCCCACCATTTGGGAGTTCTGAGAAACGCAGGGATTGTGCTGGACAATAAAGACGGCAAATTTGTAATGTATAAACTTCACCCGGACTTTCGCAGCGAGAAAACAAATGTACTTGATTTTTCCTGCTGCAGCATAGAGTTCAGTGATGTAAATTTAGTTGGTAACTTTAGAAATAAACTATAATCTTTATTCCGATGTAGATATGAACATCTGTATATATAAACATCGCAACAATATAATTTGCACATAACAATTATTGTTTTGCTAACAACGACAATATTTAGGAGGCTTTTCTTAAATGGGAAAAACAGGGAATACAAGAGATTTTGTTCAAGATTACTACGGGAAAGCGGCTCAACAACCAAGAGAAGACCTCTGTTGTCCTACGAGCTATCCGACTGAAGACATAGGCCACATTCCGCAAGAAGTGATAGATAGATTCTACGGATGCGGGAGCCCTATGAGCCTTGCGGGAATCAAAGAAGGCGAAGCTGTAGTGGATTTAGGATCAGGAGCAGGAATTGATTGTTTCATAGCATCAAAGAAAGCTGGTGCTAGTGGTCATATAATTGGCGTGGATATGACTGATGATATGCTAAAAGTTGCAAATGAAAATATAAGTGTGGTATCTTCAAATCTTGGTTACGAAAATGTTGAATTCAGAAAAGGATATCTAGAGGAAATACCTGTTGACAACAAATCAGTGGATCTAATAACTTCGAACTGTGTAATTAACCTATCCCCGGATAAAAGAAAAGTATTTAGAGAGATGATCAGGGTCTTAAAAGATCACGGTAGAATTGTCGTTTCAGACATCATCTCCTCTCAAAAAGTTCCAGAGAGTATTAGAGACAATGATGAGCTATATGGAGAATGCATTGCCGGCGCATTAACTGAGAAACAGTTCTTATCCTACTTAGAACAAGTCGGTTTTTACGGCATAGAAGTGCTAAGCAAAACATACTGGAAATCAATAGAAAATATAGATTTTTGCTCAATTACACTCAGGGCTTATAAGTTTGAGAAAACAGATGGATGTGTTTTTATTGGGCAGCACGCTCTATACCACGGCCCCTTTAAGGTCATTATTGATGAAGAAGGCCATGTGTTTCCTAGAAACCAAGCAATAGAGGTATGCACAGATACTGCGCAAAAATTGTCTGAAGTTCCATACAAAGGAATGTTTACGATATTAGAGCCGGATCAGGAAACAAATGAAGTCTCTTGCTGTTCTCCTAGTGCTACAAATGGTAATGACAATAGTTGCTGTTAATATAATTATTACAAAACAGTAACGGAGGCCATTATGGAGTATTATGATTCAAAGGATTTAAAACGCTTTAATGAAGTTGGGAAATTCAGTGAAGATTTAATGAAAAAGTTCTTTGATTATTACAATGCGGCTGTAGGAGAGGACGGTGCACTTAGCAAGAGAGAAAAAGCACTTATAGCACTTGCGGTTTCCCATGTAAAACAATGTCCATACTGCATAGATACATATACAACACAGTGCCTTGAATCAGGAGCGGATCCCGAGCAAATGACTGAAGCTATTCATGTAGCAGCATCACTTGAAGCCGGGATTACATTAATTCATGGTGTTCAGATGCATAATTCTCTAAAAAGAAACGGAGCGCTCTGATTCTGCGTATATGTTATTAAGACGTGTTCTTTTGTCATAGTCTTAATAGTATAAAAGGAGTAACGATGTCACAAGTGACGGTTCTTAAACAACAAGATAACACGCAAGATAGAACTGACGAAGCAAAATACAACTTCTACAAAACTTTGTCTGATAAGCAAATTGATCTTGCAGCGACAAAGATAGAAACACTTCAGATCAATATCACCAAGTTATGCAACCAAACGTGTCTTCATTGCCACGTAGACGCATCCCCCAAGAGAACAGAACAGATGGATTTAGATTCCGTCAATCGATGTCTTGCAATACTGGCTTCAAACGATTCTATTAAAAACCTTGATTTAACAGGAGGGGCTCCTGAATTAAACCCCCACTTTGACTATTTTGTTAGGGAAGCTAGGAAATTAAACAAACACGTAATGGTTAGACACAATCTTACAGTCACAATAGACGGCAACCCGGTGACTGGCGAAAGCAAAGAATATTTGCCGGAATTTTATGCTGAAAACAGGGTTGAGGTCATATCTTCCCTACCCTACTATCAGCAATATTTCACAGACAAACAAAGAGGCGAAGGTGTCTTTGAAAAGAGTATTGAATCAATATTACTTCTTAACAATCAGGGATTTGGAAAAAAGGGAACAGGATTAGAGCTAAACTTTGTTTATAACCCGGTTGGAGCATTTTTACCGGCATCCCAAGAGAGCCTAGAGGCAGACTTTAAACGAGAACTATATAAAAAATACGAGATAGAATTTAATAAGCTTTTCGTAATCACAAATATGCCGATCAACAGATTCAAGCAGCAGCTAGAACGATTAAGAGCTTATGATGAATATATGACTAAGCTAGTAAACGCTTTTAATCCTACTGCAGCGCAGGATGTTATGTGCCGCTCGTTAATTAGCATAAGCCATGACGGCAGGATATATGACTGCGATTTCAACCAAATGCTTGAGATGGATATTGTCATGGACCATGAGCCTATGACTATCTTTAATTTTGACTACAACAAACTACTAAACCGGGAAATCATGTTTGGATCTCACTGTTACGGGTGCACTGCCGGTTCTGGTAGCAGCTGCGGCGGTTCTACAGCCTGATATATTTAGTATGTTTACTCCATAGCTATTATTCCAAATCATGACTAAGAAAACAAAAAAAAGCGCACTGATAATATTCCTCAAATATCCCCAAGCAGGAAAGGTCAAAACTAGACTTGCAAAAGATGTAGGAGACTATGAAGCTGCAAGAATATATTCCAATATGGCATTGAATATAATTGAGAGTGTAGTTGACCCCAAGAGTTATAATACGATCCTTTTCTATGATCCTCCTGAAAAGGAAAAGGAAATTAAAGACTGGGTTGGAGAAAAAGAAGTGCAATATTCACCTCAAGTAGGCAATACTTTGGGTGATAGAATTTCAAACGCATTTAAAGAAGTGTTTTCTAGCGGAGCTGATAAAACTGTAATAATAGGTACGGATTGCTTAGACGTTACTTCAGACATCGTAAACGAAGCCATCTACTCACTTGATGAAACTGCGGTCGTCTTGGGCCCGGCAGAGGACGGGGGCTATTATCTTTTAGGTTTAAATAAATATAGACCCCAAATTTTTCAAGATATTAATTGGAGCACTGAGCACGTATTAGAACAAACGGTCTTGAAAATAGTGGAAAACGGCCTCAATTATTCACTATTAAAAACCTTAAAGGACATAGATACCGCAGATGATATAAATGACCAATTGTGGGATATTGCAAAAAAAGCGCAGTGACATAAATGAATAGATGCTTATTATTGAGAGTAAATGCAGTTAATATATTATCGGAGATAAAATGAAAAATAGAACTTTATTATCAATAACCTTCTTAGCAATACTGGTCTTAATTGCATCTTGTGATCAAAAAACAGGGGCTACCGATGGTAATACAGAAAACCCAGCGGCTAAAAGCTTTACGCTAGAATCACTAGGTGGAAACGAAGAAATAGGTTTAGAAAACTTCAAAGGAAAGCCTATAGTTATAAATTTCTGGGCTACCTGGTGTGGTCCATGCAAACAGGAAATACCATTTTTTGAAAAAACCTGGAAAGAATATAAAGATAAGGGTGTAGTCTTTATTGGCATTGATGTTATGGATGACAAGGAAAATGCAGAGGAGTTTATAGAAACGCTAGGCATTTCATATACCAATTTATATGATCCCTCTGGTAAAACTTCAAACGCATACGGAGTCGTCGCACTTCCGGCAACCTTCTTCATTGATAAAAATGGTAATATAGCCGTCAAACATTACGGATCTTTTTTAGGCAGCGATGCCGAGAAAGCTTTTAAAAGTTACCTAGAGGACATTATTTAATGAACCCAACTGAAGTAGTTCACGTTAGCTGGCTTTTTGCATTCTTAGCTGGAGTTATATCATTTCTTTCACCCTGCGTACTTCCATTGATACCGGGATATGTATCTATGGTGTCAAAGATGTCCTTTGAAGAGCTAACCGATGGTCAGATGGAGGGTAAAACAACAAAGATCTTCTTCCCAAGCCTCCTTTTTGTACTCGGGTTCTCATTCGTTTTTGTCTCTCTTGGAGCAGGGGCTTCATTTGTAGGAACCTTTATTCAAGAAAACAAGGTCCTACTGCTTCAGATATCTGGAGTTATCATTATTCTCTTTGGTCTATTTACGATGGATATATTGAAAATCCCACAACTCTACAGAGAACGAAGGTTGAATCTGCCTGCGGGCAATCTTGGCTTGCTCGGCACTTTCCTTTTGGGGATTGCTTTTGGATTTGGATGGACGCCTTGCGTGGGCCCAATTTTGGCTTCAATACTTCTATATGCAAGCACCTCTGAGGGTGCGGGAAAAGGCGCAGCGCTGTTATTCGTATATTCAATTGGGTTAGGTTTACCTTTCATATTAACCGGACTTGCTCTTTCCAAAGCATTAACTGCATTTGGGTGGATAAAACGTCACTACAATCTATACAAGATTATAGTAGGCGGCACATTGATAATCGTCGGACTTCTCATGCTTACAAATAATCTATTCTATTTAAATATCTATGGGCAAAGGTTCCTCGACTTCTTAGGACTGGACTTCTGGAAAACTTTTTAGCATATCCGACCAACTGAAATCTCATATTCATATTTTACTACTTGAGCAAAACTTTTTAGATATTGTATTATTCTTGTACTGAAAATGACAAAGAATACTATCTCAACAAGTACATCAGAGGGTCAATTGACTGATAATCAAATTCATATCTGGAAGATTGATACAAACTATCCGAAAGTGGATTTAGACTCTCTCTATGAAGATATTCTATCCTCCGATGAAAGAGAAAGAGCGGACAGACTCCGTTCAGAAAATGATCAAAGAAGGTTTATTGTATCAAGGGGACTTCTTAGGAAAAGTCTTAGCAATTATTTAAAGGCGCCCCCGTCTGAAATTGAGTTTAGTTATAATAAATATGGGAAACCCGGTATTAGATCCGAGCATAACCTAGGAAACATAAAATTCAATGTATCCCATTCCAAGAATCTTGTGGTTTATGCAATTACCCAAAACAGAGAGGTTGGAATTGATCTGGAATATATTAGGAAAGTAAATAAAGCCGATAAAATTGTTAAGAGGTTTTTTACCGAGGAAGAGGCTAAATTTTATGACTCTCAACCAGAAGATAAAAAAGAATTGGCATTTTTCACTCTATGGACTAGAAAGGAGGCGTATTCAAAAGCCAGAGGAATGGGGATTGGACTCCCGGGAAAAAAGTTTGATCTGAATTTAATTCAAATAGCTCAAAGTAATATTACAAAGAATAATGAGTCCGACTGGTCTCTTATCGATATTGAGATTGATTCAGGCTACTTTGCAGCATTAGCCACAGAAGGAAGGGATTTGGAGATTTGTCACTATAATATTGATACAGGTCTCTGACATAAAAGCAGCTTAACACTATAAGCACTTCCGGTTATAATTACCGATTCTACAATAATAAGTTTTTAGTATCTAAGTGACTGTAAATATTTAGATTGACTACTGGTCATATAATTTTATACTAGTTGCTTATATTTTTGACAGAAGTTGAACTAGATTCATCTAATTAACACAGAAGTGGTTGCAGAGGCTCTCCCATAGACTGTGATTATCATAGACTGTGGTTGTAGTGTGAGAAACTAATACGATATAAATTCAATATAAATTCGAATCCATTTTGAATTATATAACAACGGAGGATTCTAAGTAAAATGTCGAACCCGGCTGATAAAGACAAGGATATGAAACAAGCCGCTCTTGAGTACCACAGCAGTGGTCAGAAAGGGAAAATTGAGGTAGTACCGACTAAGCCCTGCTTAACCCAGTGGGATCTATCTCTCGCCTATTCTCCAGGTGTGGCCGAGCCTTGTCTAGAAATACATAAGGATCCGCACAATGTATACGAATACACAAACAAGGGAAATCTTGTAGGTGTTGTATCAAACGGTACCGCTGTGCTAGGTCTTGGTAATATTGGCGCCCTGGCATCAAAACCGGTCATGGAAGGAAAGAGCGTACTTTTCAAGAGATTTGCGGGTATTGACGCATTTGATATCGAAATTAGCGCTACCGATCCTGATGAAATAATTAAAACTGTAAAATATCTAGAGCCTACTTTTGGTGGGATCAACCTTGAAGACATCAAGGCCCCTGAATGTTTTTACATCGAAGAGGAATTAAAAAAACAGACTGACATACCTATATTTCATGATGACCAGCATGGTACAGCAATTATTTCAGGTGCCGGGTTACTAAATGCTTGCGAGATCGTCGGCAAAGACATGGGCGATCTTAAAATAGTTTTTAATGGCGCTGGGGCTTCTGCTATAGCTTGCGCCGAGTTTTTTATCACTCTAGGGGCTAAAAGAGACAATATCATCATGTGTGACAGCAGAGGGGTTATTTATAAAGGCCGCTCAGAAAACATGAACTCTCAAAAAGAAAGGTTTGCAGTTAAAACAAGCGACAAAACATTAGCAGATGCCATGAAGGGTGCAGATGTATTTGCAGGCTTATCATCAGGCGGAGCTGTTAATCAAGACATGGTTAAGTCAATGAACGATAAGCCTATTATTTTTGCAATGGCTAATCCCGACCCTGAAATTTCTTATCCCGACGCCGTATCAGCTAGAAATGATGTTATTATGGCTACCGGAAGATCAGACTATCCAAATCAGGTTAACAATGTTCTGGGTTTCCCGTTCATCTTTAGAGGCGCGCTTGATGTAAGAGCAAGGGCAATTAATGAAGAGATGAAAGTAGCTGCGGCTTATTCACTAGCAAACCTGGCCAAACAAGGCGCTGATGAAACTGTTGCTAAAGCATATGGCGAGAAAAGTTTTGAGTTTGGTCCTGAATATATAGTTCCAAAGCCATTTGATCCTCGAGTGTTAGTTTGGGAGTCTGTGGCTGTTGCAGAGGCTGCTATGAAAACAGGGGTTTCCCGAATTGAAATTGATATCGATGAGTATAGAGACAAGTTAGAGAGAAAAGTACAAGAGAAATTAAAAAGATGGAGCATTAAATAGTCTTTCTTCACCGGCGATAAGAGCTTTGACATTAACAAGCCCAGAGCAAATTAAGAACAAGAAACTCCGCACAGCCTTACTATCGATAACTGTAGCAATAGCGCTAATAATAATCAAATTAGTGTTTGGGTTTATAACCAACTCAGTCAGTATACTCGCTTCCGCAGTTGATTCATTCCTCGATCTTTCAGCATCATCTGTAAATTACTTTTCGATCAGAAAATCTGAAAAGCCCGCTGACCATGACCATCGGTTTGGACACGGAAAAGCAGAAGGACTTGCAGGGTTATTCCAATGTTTTGTAATAGGCGTTTCCTCAATCTATCTAATCTATTTATCCGTTTGGAGACTTCTAAACGGCGGCAACTTACAGGCGCTCGATTTAGGTATTATAGTCATAGTATTCTCAATCATAGTAAGCTTACTCCTAGCTAGATATATTAGAAGAGTAGCAAAAGAGACTGAGAGCATAGCGCTCAAAGCCGATAGCCTGCACTACCAGTTTGATGTCTATACAAATATTGGCATTGTTATAGCTTTAACAATAATAAAATTCACAGATCTGAACCTCATAGACCCAATTATTTCAATAGTTATAGCGGTGTTAATCATATGGTCAGCTAAAGACATCGTTATGCAATCTCTAAATATACTCATGGATAAGGAACTACCGGAAGAAGTGGTTACACAAATTGAAGAGACAATTATGAACCATAGCCTTGATGTAAGAAGTTTTCATAAGTTAAGGACTAGAAACGCGGGCTCAGTAAAATTTATTGAATTTCATGTGGTTCTGAACCATGAGCTAACATTTGTTAAGTCACACGAGCTTGCAGAAGATATAATTAAAGAAATAGAGGCAGTAATACCAAACTCTGAAGTAACTGTCCATGTAGACCCTGATAAACACCCGGATTACTCATAATCCTAATTTCATAACTACAAAATTCTTATTGATTTCGCCAATTCCATAGTAAATAATCTAATTAGCGGATTGAGAGTAAAATAATTGAAACCTATATTTAGAATTATCGGTTTATATATACAAAAGCAGTATTAGGGAGAGATAATCATGAAAAACTTTATTATTCCGGCTTTTGTTATTTTAAGTTTTGTAGTAGCTGCTCCTTTAAGCAGCTTTGCAAAACGATACAACAACGGCGGTGGGCAGCGTTACGGTGGTCAGGGAAAAAACTACGGTGGTCAACAGGGTTACAAAGCTCAAAGCGGGAACTACGGCAATAATTACAAACACCAAGGTAAAAGCTATGGCGGTTATGGCAATAATTACAAGCATAGTTACAATAATCGTGGGTACAATAAACACTATAGGGGCCATGGTTATAATCATGGCGGCAACCACTACAATAATAGAGGATACTACAAACCTTACCGACGCGGGTATGGATACTACAGACCATACAGACCCTATGCTTACGGGTATGGGTACAGACGGTATGCTTATTACCCACAGCCCTACTATCCATATGTCCCATTTGCAATTAATTTAGGATTTATATTCCACTAAGCTTGAAGTAATTCGAAATAGAAGAGGGATTTACACATTTGAGAAATTCATTCTCAGTGTGTAGATCCCTTTTTAATATTTATTGTCTTAATAAGTTCTGCTAGGTAATATTCCAACTCTTCATATGTAAATCCACTCTCTTTAAGGAAAGTCTTCTTATGATCAAAGCTGTAATATTCGATATGGACGGCGTTATGATTGACAGTGAGCCGCTATGGGAGAAAACCGAGCACATCCTACTTGCCAGAAGGGATAAACAATATACTCCGGACTATAGAGACCAAATTGTTGGGCTCAATCAAAATGATTCAGGCAAATTACTAATTGACACATTTAAGCTCAATGAAAAAGTTGAAGATGTCATATCTGAAAGAGTCGAGATACTAACTGAAATATACAAAGAAGAACTAGAAGTTGTAGCTGAGTTGATACCACTATTAAACCTACTTCGGGAAAGCAATTTTAAACTTGCAGTAGCTTCAAGCTCACCCATGAGAGTGATTAATTTTGTCCTAGATATGCTCTCTCTCCATGAGTACTTTCCTATAGTTGTTTCTGGAGAGTGTACTGAAGACGGCAAACCGCACCCCGCAATTTATCTCCATACGGCTGACAGGTTAGAAGTTAAACCCTCTGAGTGCGTAGCGATTGAAGATTCTATAAACGGGGTCAGATCCGCCAAAGCAGCCGGCATGTACTGTATCGCAGTTCCAGACAAAAGATTAAGCCAAGAAAAATTTCAGAATGCTGACTTAATAGTTCCAAGCCTAGATAGAATTAGCCCCGACTTAATCAATCTTTTTGATTAGCTCTTAGTCTGAAAAAGCCAAATACCCCTGTACTATAAGACCAAGTAGAGGGAATACATAAAGGATCCCTAGCCAACTTGGTTTACCCCTTTTTTCAGCTATCTTCATACCTATAATTATGAAGATAACAAAATTCACTAGGGGAATAAAGAAAAGAATCGTCCACCAGCCAGGTTTGTCAGCTATTTTGCACATCAAGTAAAGATTAACTATAGGAATCCATGCATACCACGAATTCTCAGTATTGGTTTTATTGGCAATAATCATTAGTGTGTAAGCAAAATAAATGTAAATAAGTATGTACAGTATTAACATACCTACGGCAGAACTATCATCCATAATGTTACCCTCCTATAAGGAAACTGAGTGATATGAAAACATTATCTCATTTTTATTATATTTCTGTCAAGAAAGAATCTACAATCTGCCCTTCACCGGCGGCGCCATGAACTCAGGGCCTACCGGATCTGAAATAGTCTCATTGAGGATATTATCTATTTCTTTAAAAGCGCTCTCATCCAAAGACCACCCGAAAATGTCGTTAAGTGGTTCTAATTGAGAAGGTCGGCGTGCTCCCCATAGGGTTATATCTGAATCAGCTTTATCCAACACCCACCTGAGCGCTAAATGTATCACCCGTTTGTTATAATTCTCTTGGGCGAATTCGTCTAATTTCTGTACTGCATTTAAATATTGCTTAAATCTTGGTTGTTTGAACTTAGGATCGACCTTCCTTATATCATCCCCTTCAAAAGTTGTTTGAGAATTCATCCTTCCGCTTAAGAGTCCCCGACAAATTCCACCGTACAAAAGCATAGTAATATCATGCTCTTTACAGTAAGGCATAATGTCCTCTTCTATACCACGTTCAAATAAGTTATAAGGGGGTTGAGAAGTATGAAGCGGAGCAATCTTACGAAATATATCCATGTGCTCAATTGTATAGTTGCTGACACCAATGGCTTTAATTTTGCCGCTGTTGTAAATCTCCTGCATCGCTTCTGCCGCCTCTTCAAACGGGGCCTCAAAATCAGGCCAGTGGATCTGATATATATCTATGTAATCAGTTTGAAGACGTTCCAAGGAATCGTCGACTTCTTTGAAAATTCGCTCTTTTGTTGAATTTCTATATACTTTGCCTGAAGTCCAGTCAAGCCCTGCTTTTGTAGCAATTACGATCTTATCCCTGCCACCATATTCTGATACTGCTTTACCAACTATCTCTTCTGATCTGCCAAATCCATATATAGCAGCTGTATCTATCAAAGTAATCCCTTTATCCAGCGCAGCATGAACTGTATCAATAGACTCTCTTTCTTCACTCCCACCCCAAAGCCATCCCCCGATAGCCCATGCTCCCAGTCCAATTCGAGACGACTCAACATCAGTCCCTTTTATCTTTACAAATTCCATGGTTCTCTCCTTAACTCTAATTTCATCTTATGATTTCATTTGTATGAGATCTTTTTAAAGTTTCCTCACTTCTCACTACGAAGGCAAGTTGAGTCTTGCTTTTGCTGTCCAATAGATCGCAGCTTTCAAATATCGGATTAGATATTACCAATGAAGAACAGCAAACCCGTGGCATCTTTGGTATACGATATTTGTTACCACTACGAATAGACAGCACACTATGGATAGATACCGATGCAGATCTTAGAATCATACTAGACAAGGAAATTCAGCAGACAGAGCGATTAAGCGCTTTCGGGGAAGTCCAATATGATACGGAGAGCAGCGGGGAGTGGAAAGCCGTGGGCTATAATGACAAATAAATGGTTCTCTCTTGTTGGACAGTATTATTCTGAGTTTGGAGGCGGGGGTGGAATAAAAATTAGTTTATAAAACTCCAATATTCTCTAATTATATGATAATATAGTTGTAAGTTTGAGTTCTAACAAACTTATTGCAATATAATTCAGCATATTTCTAATAACTTAATACCTTTTAGAATGTTAAATTTTTAATTAAAACGGGGGATTACAAATGGGATTTATTAAAACTGTTATTTTTGTTTTCATACTATTGATTGCCGGGTCGGTAGTATTTATTTATTCTGGAACCTATAACATCGCTGCAACCGAACCTCATTCCTTATTAGCCGAATGGGTATTTAACACTGCCAAGAAATATTCGATTAAGAAGCATTCAGAACACATAGCTAGACCCAAACTTAATGAGGATTCACTAGTGAAGGCGGGATTTGATCATTATGAAAACATGTGCGCTGGCTGTCATGGAGCTCCGGGAACTAAGCCTGCTGAAGGATTTAACCCAAGCCCTCCTAGTCTTTCAGAGGAAGCAGAAGAGCTTAGTGCGACAGAACTATTTTGGGTAACAAAGAATGGAATTAAAATGACTGGAATGCCTGCTTTCGGTCTGTCTCATAGTGATCAGGAAATTTGGTCTATTGTAGCATTCCTAAAACAGCTCCCTGATCTTAGTGCTGAAGACTACAAAGCACTACAAAACAACGGGACAGTTGATTTCGACATACCACCTGAAGAGGAAGAGTTCTATAAGTATTAATCGAACTCGGTAGTATCCTAAGATATACTATATCTATTCAAATATAAGGAGCAGTATTTGTAACATGAAAGTATTAGGAGATTCTGGAAAAATCGTTGTATTAATAATAATATTGGGCCTCGTATCTTTGATGGGGTATGCAATTTTTGGCAACCGTGATATTGTCAAAATCTCTCCACTGATTGGAAAACAGGCGCCCGGTTTTACATTAAAAACCTTTGATGGACAAGAATTAAAACTCTCTGATTTGAAAGGGAAAACTGTTCTTCTTAATTTCTGGGCGTCATGGTGCATGCCATGTAGGCAGGAAGCAGGGGCGCTAGAGAGTTCATGGCAAAAATATAAGGACAAAGATGTGGTATTTGTAGGTGTTAATGTATGGGATGACAATTCAAATGCCCAGAAGTACCTAAGCAAATTCGGCGGCGGGTACACTCATGGTTTAGATACTAATGAGGAAATCCAGGTTGACTACGGTGTTGGAGGAGTTCCGGAAACATTCTTTATAGATTCTTCAGGCAATGTCAGAGATAAATTCACCGGTCCTCTTACAGAGCAAATCATTGATTACTTTGTTTTAAAAACTAAACAGCCGCAAGAAAACGAATCCTGATGAATAACTATTTAATAAAAAGCTCACACATCTTATATATATTCTTTGTATTTATTATGCTATTTGGTTTTCAATCTTTATCCATGGCTGATGAGGGAAAGAGCATAGATGATCAGACTAAAGAATTATCTTATTTACTAATGTGCCCGGTCTGTCAGGGTCAAAGCGTAGGAGAGTCAAACTCAAACCTAGCCCATGACATGAGAGATATAATCAGAAAGCAGCTTGAGGCTGGAAGATCTAAAGAAGAAGTGCTGGCTTATTTCGTAAGCAGCTACGGAGAGTCAATTCTTTCGTCCCCTCCCCCAAAAGGTATAAATTGGCTACTATGGCTTCTACCGGGAGTAGGTATAATATTAGGCGGTATCGGGATTACTTTATATCTCTTAAAAGCACAAAAAGAAGATAAAAATGAAGGTTCAAAAAAAATTAATACCCAAGCAAAAATGGATAACGAATATATGAAAAGAATTGAAGAAGAACTTAAAGACAGTGATTCTTAAGTTAAAGTTAGTTAAGATTAACTCTCAACAAATTCTCTAGCTTTATCCAAAAATTGATCAAAATCCTTATCCTTCTCAAACCAATTTATTTCATTATCTTTTTTGAGCCAGGTCATTTGACGCTTGGCAAATCTTTTAGTGTCGCGCTTAATTAATTCCACCGCTTCATCAAGGTGTATTTCTCCGTCAAGAAATTGATTTATTTCCTTATAGCCTATTGACTGCATAGGTTTTAAATTATTATGATAGCCCATTTCTCTAAGCTTCTTCACTTCTTCAACTAGGCCTTCTTTTATCATAATATCGACTCTTTTATCAATCCGCTCTTTTAGTGTTTCTCTGTCCAGCGAAATGCCAATCTTAAAATACTCGTAGTCTTGATCTTGGAAGCTATGAACAGCTTGTAGCTCTGACATCTTCTGACCTGTAAGGTAGTTAACTTCGAGAGCCCTCTCGGCTCGAACGTAGTCATTGGGATGAATTCGTGCCGCTGCCTCCGGATCAAGCAACAAGAGCCTATCATACACGTATGGGAGTCCGAAAATAGCCCGCAGCTTCTTTATATTTTCTCTTATTTCCATATTAGCCGGCAAACCTTCTATGAGACCTGAAAGAAGGACTTTCACATAAAGATACGTCCCTCCAACAAGAATAATGTTTTTGTTAGCCTCATGTAGATCTTTGATAGTCGAAGCAGCGCGGCTCCTAAACGTTCCGGCGTTAAAATCTTCATCCGGATCAACAATGTTTATAAGATGGTGGCTTACTTCATGGAGTTCTTTAGAGCTAGGCTTGGCTGTACCAATATTAAGATATTTATAAACTTGGAGGGAATCGGCATTGATAATTTCTCCCCTTAACCTCTTAGCTATATCAATGCCAACAGCACTCTTTCCTACAGCAGTAGGACCCAAAACAACAATCAGTTTGGGCTTTTTATGTTCCACTTTAATTTTGAATAACTAAAAATTTATTATTTATAATCTTCTATATTCTCATCTAGGGCTTGTTT
>JBBDIN010000089.1:0-23942 GCA_040880385.1 Thermodesulfobacteriota bacterium
AATGCCGCGGTTTATCTTCCCAGCTACAGCGGGGCCCTCACCTCTTATTGCAGTTACAAGCTGAAGAGCTTTTGCGCCGGCTTTAATTTTCTCAAGTGCAGATTCAGCGTTATTTATCCCACCTACACCTATTATATCGAGTTTATCTCCAGCCTGTTTATAAATATGGGTGATTATCTCTGTTGTAATCCTTCTGTAATCCTGATCGTCACCACTTAAACCGCCCGGGCTGTTTTTCCATCTAGTACCATATTTGCCCTTTAGATCAGGATTTATAGTCGTATTGGAAGCTATGATTCCGGTAACTTTGTGTTGAATGGCGACTTCTAAGAGTTCATCAATCGCTTGATATGTAAGATCAGGAGCTATTTTTACAAAGAGCGGTTTTCTCTCTCCACATATATCCATAGCTTGATTCACTGCTTCTATTATATGAACCGTATACTCTTTGTCCTGAAGCTTTCTTAGCCCAGGAGTGTTAGGTGAGCTTACATTTATTGCGAAGTAACCTGCATAGTCATACATTCTTTGCGCCACGGTACCGTAAGCTCTGGGTGCGTCGGCATGATCGACATCTTTATTTAATCCAAGACTTATTCCTATAGGAATGCCAGTGTGCCGGTATCTTTCTAAATTCTTTGCTACTATATCCATCCCGGGACTATTAAATGCAAGCCAGTTAATAGCAACTCCTGAGGAGACCATAAACAGACGGGGTTTGGTATTGCCAGGCTGACCATACTCTAGAACTGACCCTACCTCAACAGATGCAAACCCTAGATGCCAAAGGCCTAATACAGCGCGTCCTTTTTTATCCCAGCCTGCCCCGACTATTAAGGGGTTCTGCAGTTCGAGACCGCCTAGAGTTGTTTTAAGACGCTTATCTACAAATCTACTATGCTTATCAGCAAAAAATTCTAGAAGCCTAAGTGTTATAGGAGTTAATTCAGCTAAATGTAGTGATTCACGAGCCAGGTCGTGGAAAGTTTCGGAGTCGCACTTATTTAAAATAGGTTGTATGATTTCTTTATACATTGAATCTAAATAGTATTATATCACCATCTTTTACAATATAGTCCTTACCTTCTGATCTCATTTTCCCTAAATCTTTTAAAGCCGCTTCTGATTTTACTTCAATAAAGTCATTGTAACTTGCAATTTCTGCCCTGATAAATCCTCTCTCAAAATCTGAGTGTATTACACCTGCAGCTTGAGGAGCCTTAGAATCTTTTTTCACTGTCCATGCCCTTACCTCTGTTGGGCCTTGTGTAAAATATGTGATAAGACCAAGCTCTCTGTACGCCTCTTTAACAAGACGGTCCATGCCTGAGTTTTGAAGCCCCAGGTCTTCTAAAAACATTTTCTTTTCATCATAAGGGAGCTCTGCTATCTCAGCCTCTATCTTTGCAGATAAAACGATTACATCTGCCCCATCTTTTTCGGCATATTCTTTTACTTTTGCGACTTCTTGATTTCCCGAAGAATCCGCTATATCGTCCTCAGAAACATTACATACATACATAACAGGAATTGAAGTAAGGAGATACATTTCTCTTATTAACTCAAAGGAATGATCATCTACCTCAAAACGTCTTGCCTTCTTTCCCTCTTCAACAAACTTTCTAAGTCTGGTAACAACATCTAATTTATCCTTTGTAGACTTATCCCCACTGCGAGCCTGAGAGCTGAGTTTTTGCTCCCTCTTTTCTATTGTTTCAAGATCCTTAAGTATTAACTCGTCTTCGACAATATGAATATCCCTCATAGAATCTGTTGAGCCTTCAACATGCATTACGTTATCGTCCTCAAAACATCTTACTGTATGCAAAATAAGGTCTACCTCTCTAATACTGGCAAGAAAGGCGTTACCACGCCCTTTTCCTTCAGATGCGCCCTTTACAAGCCCCGCGATATCAACCATCTCTAAAAATGTAGGTGTAATTTTTGCCGGCTTAACAAGCTCGGCTAACTTATGGAGTCTGTCGTCGGCAATAGGTATTATGCCGATGTTATCGTCAATTGTGCAGAAGGGAAAGTTGCCCACTTCCGCCCCTGCATTTGTTAGTGCGTTAAAAAGTGTGGACTTTCCTACGTTGGGAAGCCCCACAATGCCACATTTTAATCCCATAGTTTCGTTTAGTTCCTGTAATGAATGAATTATAGTAGGTATGCAAGTACCGGACTTATGCTACCCAAAGCGAGGTCTCAGTCAAGGAATATCAGAGTTGAACAGTAGATTTAAATTGCTTAGATAAAAATCATTCTTTACTCAAACAGGTTTAATTCCTGATTCTAGAGATTACAAGAGCTGGCTTTAAAGTTGAATAGGAGTTGCAGGCGAGATCTTTTCAAGTATAGAATTCAAACATTTAGTCCGGATGAAAAAGACAAAGCTAAAGAATGGCTCAAAGCATAGTTATAGGTTAAATTAAAAAATTCTGAAGAAACCACCTTAACTATAACAAAAATTTCAAGTTGAAACTGTCCGATGGTCTTACACCTTACATAGATAAAAATCCTTATCCCAAAGATACTCTGACCTAACCCCTTTAAATCATAGCCTCTTCTAAAATGGCACAGAAATTGACATATATATAATGTAAAAAGTAGCAATGAAAAGAGTTGCTAAATAATTTTTCGGGGGTAACGGTTCATGACTGGACAGCTAAATTGGTTTTGGGGTGGGATAACGCTAGGAATTGTATTTCTTCTTGCTGTGTGGATTGTAAAACCTATCGGCGTATCGACACAGTTTGTAATATTTGACGGTATAGTCTGGAGCAAAATTTCGCCCGAATTAATACAAGAAGATCCTGAGACAAAATCGGGATATTCAAGCACAAATCCATATCTAAACAAAAGCGGCGGTAAATACGCAAAAAATATAGCAAAACCCGACAACTACAGTTTTATATTCGTCATTTGTATTATTTTTGGAGCCTTCATTTCAGCACTGACCAAGGGGCCTGCAGCTACAGCGAGTGAAAGGGCCATGCCGGAGGTCTGGCGTAATAGGTTTGGTGATAGTACTTCAAAGCGTTATTTAGTCGCATTTTTGGGAGGAGCGCTTGTGCTGTTCGGAGCTAGACTGGCTGGAGGGTGCACAAGCGGGCACATGATGAGCGGAATTATGCAGACATCGGTAAGCGGCTATCTCTTTACAATTGCTGCCTTTGCTGTTGCTGTACCAACAGCAATGCTTATATACGGAAGAAAATAAGGAGAAGATAAAATGCAAATCATATTAGCTATAATTCTCGGAACATTATTTGGATTTGTACTTCACAGAGTTGGAGCTTCTAACCCTCAGAGGATAATAGATATGCTGAGGTTAAAAGACTTTCACCTTATGAAAGCTATACTTTTTGGAATTGCTGTCGCAAGCGCACTTTTGTTTATTGGAATGGCTACGGGAATAATAGAGCCATCTCACCTGTCAGTTAAAACGAGCTATTGGGGAGTAATTATAGGAGGGCTCGTCCTCGGACTGGGCTGGGCTATAGCCGCGTACTGCCCGGGAACAGGGGTAGCTGCTCTTGGAGGCGGCAGAAAAGACGCAATCTTTTTTGTATTAGGCGGATTTGCTGGGGCACTGATATATATGCTTATATATACCAACGCAAAAACCACTGGGCTTCTTGAGGAAATTCTAGGCGGGAAATCTACACTCGCCCTTACCGAAACGTCATACCCGGCTCTAATTGAAAACATTCCAGGCATTGCCGTTGCTCTTGGAATTGCCGTTCTTTTTGGAATTATAGCCTGGGTGTTGCCAAGAAGTACGAGTTAACTACCCTTGATTCATTAATAATTTCACTTCATAATAGAACCTAATCTTAAAGGATCACAGGCATTAACTTCGTATTATAAAAAATCTGCCTACTGAATATAAAACTATTATTAAAATCTAACTTACGAAAAGAATAGAGAATTAAAAATCTTCCATACTTGAAGGATATAACTTTCTTCAGATATTATTCCAACTATTCATATGAGAAACATTTGCACAATAAGAGATATTAGAGCGGGAGAAGAGATTGAGGTATGCAATCTCGTTGCAAGATCTTTTAATGAATTTATAGCCTCCGAGTTTTCTGAAGAAGGCATAGAAGAGTTCTATAAATATTCAAATCCCAGAGAGTTTTTAAAACGTGCCGAATCTAGCTACTTCTCAATGGTTGCAGAATCTCAGAACAAGCTGGCAGGAATGGTAGAGATAAAAGATAAGAGCCACATATCGATGCTCTATGTTGAGAAAGCCTTTCACAAAAAAGGTGTGGCAAAAGGGCTTATTAGAATGGCTTTAGAAGAAGTTACTTCTAGCCGTGGTAATCATGACAATATAACTGTAAATTCTTCAAGATACGCTGTACCCTTTTATGAGAAATTGGGTTTTATACAATTTGAAGAAGAAAAAACAATTTACGGAGTATTCCATATACCTATGATAGTTAAGTATACAAAGCTATGTGAATCATTATCATGAAAACACCTCTAAATAAAAAATCTACGGTAAACGAAATAAAAGAGCGCTTTGATAATGATGTTGAGCGCTTTTCCAATCTGGAAACCGGGCAGCAGGCTGTTGTAGACGCTCCTATAATGCTTGAGTTAATTTCAGAACTTGCAGCGAGTGTAAAACCTGATGCGAAGAATATGCTGGATATAGGCTCTGGCGCGGGTAACAATACGATTTCGATACTGAGAGAGATACCCGAGATAATTTGTGATCTGGTTGATATAAGTTTACCCATGCTTGAAAAAGCAAAGAAGCGTATATCACTTGAACAGCCAGGAGAGCTCAGAATTTTTCACACAGACTTCAGAGACGTAGCCCTACCCCTTTCTCATTACGATCTTATTGTTGCAGCAGCAGTGCTGCATCATTTAAGAGACACCGCCGATTGGGAAAACTGCTTTCACAAAATATATGGCCTTCTTAAAGCAGGAGGAGCGTTTTTTATTAGCGATATGGTTCATCACCAACACAGTGCTATTCACAATGCGATGTGGGATAGATACGGCGAGCATCTGAAATCCTTGGGAGGCCCAAGCTACCGAGATAAAGTGTTTGAGTACATTGAAAGAGAGGACTCCCCGACAAGCCTTACCTATCAGATGGAGCTAATGAAAAAAGTTGGATTTACAACTGTTGATGTCCTCCACAAGAATTCATGCTTTGCCGCTTTCGTAGGCATAAAATAACGCTTATTCAAACTACAGAGCAAAAACAGCAAAGAACTCTGTACATGTTGCAATATATTGGGGATAATTAACTAATTCGGAGGTTATTATGAACGATCAACAAAGTGCAGGTGCAGTACTTTTTGTTTTAGCTATCGCTCTTTTTGCGGTTCTATCAATCTATTTAACTTTCAGTTAAGAAGATTTACACCCTATAGATTTTCTAGACTAGAATCCTGAACTAAAAGACATCTTCTATTTCTTCTCTCTTTTTTATAACTTTGACATCATCGCCATCTATCATAAGAACGGTTGGTTGAGGATAAATGAACGTGCTCGACTGTGGAATGTTATACGCTCCTACGTTCTTGGCCAAGAGTTTGTCTCCAGCTTTTAATTTTGGAAGCTCAGCTTTAGCTATAATGTCAGTCTGAAGACAAAGTGGTCCATAGACTATAGTTTCCTCAAGATCACTATTAGACATACTTAAACATTCTATATCCTGGAATTTCCAAAAAGATGTAGGTAAAAGATTAATCCCGGCATCAGCTACAACTGCTCTTTGACCATTAGGTAACTTCTTTACAGCCACAACGGTCATTACCAAATCAGCAGCATCAGCTACAATTGCTCTTCCAGGCTCTAAAATGAGCGTAGGCAGATCACTTTCTTTAAATCCATCTACAATTGGATCGACTATAGCGTCTACATATGGAGAAAGACTATCTACATTGGGAAAGCCGCCCCCCATATCTATATATTCGATTTTTAATTCGTATTTTTCTTTAATCTCATTTGCAAAGAGGACCATCTTCTTAGAAGCCGCCTGGTATGCCCCATGATCCTTGGGCCAAATAAGCTTTATTCCCTTTGCAGGAATATTGTCCTCGCTCTGCTTTTCAACTATATAACTTGTAAGATGTACGTGAAGACCTCTAATATTTAACAACCCCCCCTCAGAGCATCGTTTCACAATTTGTGATGCTTCACCGGACTCGAGGTTAAATCCGAAGCGATCCGGCAATTGGTCTATGCCAACCTCCATATTAAGCCTAATCCCTATATCAACAGTCTTTCCTAGTGTAGAGGCAATCTGCTCAAGCTGCTCTAACTCATCAAAATGATCCACATTTATCAGCGCTCCTTCATCGATAGCTTTCCTAAGTTCTTGGTTTGTCTTGTGAGGACCGTTAAAGACTATTGATTCGCCGGGAACATCCAATCTTCTAGCTATCTGATATTCAAATCCTGAAGCAACTTCAGCCCATGCGCTTTGATTATGTATGACTTTTAACACTTCAGGCAGATAATTAACTTTATAAGAGTAAGCAACTATAATCTTTGGATATTTATTTGAAAACGCTAACTTAAAAGCTTCTAAATTGCTTTTTATTGTATCCGCAGAAGCAATAAAAAGCGGTGAGCCGTGTTCTTGAATCAACTGATTGATTTTCATGTCAGTTATAGATGTCATTTGGAATACCGGGAAGTCTATTCTGCCTCAATTTTATACTAAAGTATAATCAGTGAATAAAGATAAGAAAACATTGATCTTAATTTGTCTGGGAGAATGTAGATAGGTATTTGAGCCCTGTGTCAGGAAGTACTACAACAATATTTTCATTTTTGCTAGATTTTTTTGCATATTTAAGCGCCGCTGCTATCGCAGCACCACTCGATGCACCGGCCAAAATCCCTTCACATTTAACTAACATATCTACCATATTGGATGCCTCATCCTCTTTAACTTGAATCACGTGATCGATATAATCAAAATTCAATACGCCGGGTATAAAATTCTTCCCGATGCCCTCAATATCAAACTCAGATGCCTCTGTAAGCTGTCCTGTCTCAAGATATGCTTTAAAAACTGATCCGAGTGGCTCAACACCGATTATATTAATATCCGGATTTTTCTCTTTCAAATATCTCCCCACACCTGTAATAGTTCCGCCTGTCCCAATTCCACAAATAAAAGTATCGATTTTCCCATCCGTATCTTTCCAGATCTCCGGCCCAGTTGATTTATAATGAGCTTCGGGATTTAAGGGGTTGAAATATTGGTTCACATAGAATGCGCCTTTCTCACGAGCAATCTTGTGCGCAACTTTATAACAGCTTCTTTCATCCTGAGGCGGGAGCCCCTTGGGTGTGAGTACGGCTTCAGCGCCAAATATCTTAAGAACCTGAATTTTTTCCTTTGTAACTGATTCCGGAAGTGTAAATATGCATTTGTACTTCTTAACAGCGCTTAGCAGTGCAAATGCAACTCCCATGTTGCCGGATGTTGCCTCTACAATTGTATCCCCCGGTTTGAGTAACCCCTTGCATTCAGCGTCTTTTATTATATATTGCGCAACTCTGTCCTTAACACTTCCCCCAGGGTTATAGAATTCGAGCTTCGCAAATATATTGCTGCTAGTTTCACTAGATAAGTTGTTAAGCTTAACGAGCGGGGTATTGCCAATAATGTTTATCAGATCAGTAGTTGTATTCATGAGTGTTGTTTTATTTCTTTAAGGTGCCGTTTTTGTAATTCCTCAAAGCTTGGAGCTTCATCCTGCTCTATACCAATTTATTTCCTCATCTTCCCTGTCCGCATAAATTTTATCCGCAACCATTACAATTTCTTGTGCGCGTTCTTTTTTCTCGGGAGTATCAGCATTTATCTCAAAATACTTCTCAAGATAAGTCAGGTGACCTATTACATCATCTTCAACCTGCTCTATTACCAACTGGCTCTGAGGATCGGCCACACTATGATAGAGACTAAGTAATGCGGAGAAATGTATGAGAGATCCCCATGCATAGGCGAATTCATCAAAGGTGTTATCGTAGGTTTCTAGAATGTCGTATATCTTCTGACCAATCTCAGGTGGCTTGTAAGTTTCAGGGATTTCCCCTAATTCCCTTGCTCGATCAGAAAAAAGTTTTGCGTGTTTGGCGTTGTCCGCGATAACTTTAGCGACTACTAACTTGTCATCAAGGCCTTTAATGGTTTTTAATTTATCTCCGAATAAATCAACCCATGCCAACATCCCATACGTGTGTCTTGAGAATGCTTTAGCTAACTTCTTGGGATCTGATAAAACTTGTTTTAGTTCTTCAGAATTTCTAATGCTCATTTTCTAACTCCCTCTGTTTCAAATCTACTCTAATACATTTTCTTCAAAATATTGATAACTTTTTCATCCCCTTTGGCAGGGACTTCCCAATCCACCTGCACCACTTTTACACTCTGTTTGACAAGAGCATCTTTAAAAATATCAAGCCCAATATTAACTACCTTTAATTCCTGACCGATCAGATCAGCGGAAGAATTACTTCCTTGTGATGGATCTGAGGAAATAAGCGCTTCTAATTCATTGATCGTCTGAGCTGCCAAATCTTCTGAGCTTGCTTCAACTGCAATAACCAGATCACTCCCTGAGGCCTCCAGTACTTCAGGAGTCATCAAACCTGCATCTTTAAGAGCATATTTAGCTTTATCGGTCGCCATGACAGCAACTGCATTTGATACACCATCTTTTTCCCTAGCGTTTTTGGAAATACGCATCAATCTGAGCGCATCTTGAAAATAATTGCTTTTAATCTTGAATTTTAGAGCCAAAGCTTTCTCCCTATAATCTCTGAACTATGAATCTATCGCATATTCTATGGGACAAGATTGTGAAATTGTGTTACTCACATAACAATATTTCTTAGCTTGCACTATCATTTCTTCTAAAACGCTATTCGCAATAGAGCTGCCAACCTTTACAATCAATCTTGAGTATCTAAAGTTTTTCGTATCCGCTTCTGCACTTACATCCACCCTCATATCTGTAATTTGAACTCTCTTTTTCTTAGCTACGAACACAAGCGCCATACAAAAACATGATGCTAAGGATGAAATGAACAACTCAGTCGGCATCATGCCGGTGTCTTCCCCATGATACTGAGGAGGCTCATCAACATCTATCTCAAACTCCCTTACACTAACGCGAACTTGATAATTCTTTTTCCACTCAGCTTTTGCTTCAATCATTACCCACTGCTCTGAGGTTAGAACCCCGGTTTAATATTCCATTATAGAAATCAATATGTTTTTGAGCTGCCTTTTCCCAGCTGTACATTTTAGCAGTACTTAGAGCTTTCTTGATAAAGTGCGCTTGCAAATCGGAATTGCCGAGTAATAAACTAATTTTTTGTGCGAGATCCTCGTAATCCATTGGAGATATTAGAAGCGCATTCTCTTCATCAATTAGATACTCAGTCATTGGCTCTATACCCGATGCTATGACAGGCACACCAGAGGCCATTGCTTCGAGCACAACAAGACCCCACCCTTCTTTAATAGAAGGAAATGCAAAAACATCTGCCGAGTTATAGAGTGAAGGCATTTTATCTTCTGGCACACTTCCGAGCACAAAGATATCTTTATCGAGATCTAGTCCCAAACTCTTAACTTCTGAGAAAAATTGATCCCTATAGTCTTTATAATCAAACAGCGTTTCTCCGCCTCCAATCAGCCAAACCAGCTTCTGTCCCTTTTCTTCTAATTCAGACTTTGCTATTTGATAAGCTTTAAGTGTGGTGAGGGTATTTTTCCGAGGTTCGATACCCCCAATACTTAATAGCACATTGGCTCCTGAGACATTGAATTTGGCCTTTGACTCTTCTTTAGACTCAGTGATTTTAGTATAATTTGATGTAGAGACTCCGTTATTGATAACTACAGGATTTAGAGAATATTGCTGTCGCAACTCTTTATCCCAAAATTTGCTAACCGCTATAACATAATCGGGCTCGACTACACTTTTTAACTGGCATTCAATTAATGATGGAGAAGTAAATTCGTCAATATGATGAATAGTTCGTACGTAGTGATCAATTAGCTCCATATTTCTCAAATTTAAGAGAGCATTTGCCGATATACAGTCTTCTGCATGAAAAATGTCATAATCATCAACTACAGATTTTAGATAATCAGTATAAATTTCTATGTAACTCTTTATTTTTTCATCCATGCTACTGTAATCAATATCAGGGCAAGGTATCAGTGTGTACTGAACGTCTACATGCCTAAAAAATTCTTTACTGGTTCCAAGAGCATAGACATGGACGACCTGTCCTAGTTCCGACAGATTTTCGGCAAGAGAAAGGGTATGAGCCACACCTCCCCTTGGTTTTGTAGAATATGTTAAAAGTGCAATCTTATTCAAACTCATCTAAGTCCTTTAATTCTATTCTTGAAGATAAAAATCTTATGCCGTAGTATATCCCTATTGCCATATCTGCGCCGGACGTAGCACCTACTGAGATTAATTTTTTAGATTTTTTAGCAACTTCTTCTGGATTCTTAGTAATAATTGAGAAAATTAGATCTAGAGCTGCTTTAGGTCCCTCGCCGATTACCGATTCACTTATAAACCAGGAGCTATAAATTGTCGTCTTCTCCTTAGCCAAAATAGATATTTCCTCAGACATTTTGGCAAAGAACTCACCCGCTTCAGGCTCGTTTTTACAAAGTGAGGTGCTTGCAGTGTTTAAACTTAGAATTAAACCCGCTATAAAATCATCACAAGAAGGAGTAAGGCCTGGACCAAGACCCAAAATGGACCCTGCGCTACTCTTTATAGTTTCAATATCACCGCTAAGTATCCCCCACATGAGCGCGTCAATAAAAGGTCTTGCCTTTTCTGACATACTGGGCTTCTGGTCTTTAACAAACACTTCAAGGGGCCCTAGTTTTTCAACATTCTCCAATAGCGGCACTAAACCTTCTCTGGAGGGGCTTGTATATATAATGTCTTTTAAAATTCTTAGATTTAAATTTATCTCTTCAAGACTTTTTATTTCGGTTTCTTGTGGTAATTGTGGTAGTTGCCATGTTAGCGCGTTTCCGAAATGCAGAGAAAAACGCCCTTCTTTTGAGGTTATCTTGTCTTTAAGGAACTCGATCTGAGTCCCGTCTTGCATATCTATCGACTTAAAAGAAATATTGTCCATACCACTAATAACAATTGACGTCGGGCTAACAAACTCTTTGTCTTTTATTATTTTGATAAAACCATCTTCACCATCATGCATATAAATAGCATGATCAAAAACACTGTGGCTCTTTAAGGTATTAGAGTTGTTTTTAAGTAGTTCGAACACTTTGTAGCCTATTAACTCTGCCTCTATTTGATTAAAATCTGTATGTTTCATATCTATTTTTAATGTGCATCACAAAAAAACTCGATATAAATTTATCTAATATCTACTAGTTATATTTTCCCAATGAGGACGTTTTCCGCCGGGGTATGAGCTGGCTAGTATGATCTTCTTACGAATACTCCACGGTATCATAAGGTATACGGGCACAAATATATTCCTCCAAAAGAAATGATCCAGCCCTTTTTCCCTATAAGGCTCTTCGCAACTCTCAGGATAGCGAGTCATCAGATCATCGGCAGCCGCTTCCTGTAAGTGTTTTTCAGCATTTTTTCTCAACCAATGTCCAAAAGCCATCACTTATCTCCGTTAATACTTATTTTCCTAGTTCTCTGAGTCCTGCCTGAGCGGCAAGTGCTATTGGCTCCATAAGAGCGCCGATAGGTGGTGAATATACGTTCTCCATCCAAGCAAGCTCATCAAGAGTAACTCCTCTCTTAATTACAAATGCAAGAAAGTCAGCCCTTTCCTTAATACCTTCTCCACCAGACATCTGAGCTCCTAAAACTTTTCGAGTTGTAGGGTCTGCAATTAATTTCACTCGAATCCTCATTACTCCCGGATAGTACCTTGCCCTTGATATACCAATTGCGGCAGCAACAACATGAGGTATTCCAAGTGCTTTGTGAAGAGTCTCACCAAGTGATACTCCACCGATCTGCACCTTGCCTCCCATCATTCCCCATGGGATAAAGACAGGGTCATAAGCACGATCATTCCCTGCGGCATTTGATCCGGCTATGCGGCCCTGCGAATAAGCATGGCTTCCCGAAAGACCTTGAATGGGAATATCAGTAACACCATGAACAACTTCAGCGCAGTCACCTGCTGCAAATACATCTTTTACAGATGTACGCATATGGTCATCCACCATAATCCCGCCTGTGGCGCCAAGCTTTATTCCCGCTTCCTTGGATAAACTATTGTTAGGTTTTTTATGCGCTGCAATTACAACTACATCACATTCAATCTCTCCCTCTGACGTAACAACACTCGTTACTTTTCCATTAGTCCCTTTAAACTCTAGGACCTTAGTACCAAAGTGCATTTGGGCGCCCATTTCTTCAAGTGATTCTTTCACAGGCTCCATAATATCAGGATCAGCAATATCTGACATTAACCACCCGCCTTCATCAATCAAATGAGACTCGAGCCCTCTATGCGCAAGGTTCCCAGCCATTTCTATACCAAGCGGTGTTGCACTAACAACAACAGCCTTTTTCATGGTCTCAAGCGCTTTATCATATTCCATGGCACGTCTAATATTTTTTACATACCATATGTTCTCAAGATCTATTCCCGGTATTTCCGGCTCATCGTATTCGAACCCGGTAGCTATAATCAAGCGGTCCCATGGAAAGACTTCTGACCCTACGTTTACAGTGCGGTCTTCAATGTTAATTCCTGTCACCTTGGTTTGAAGCCTCAGATCTATACCGATCTTGGCGTAATGCTCTGCAGTTTGTAGAAAGAGATTATCAAAATTTGCAATTTCCTTTCCTAAAACAAAGGGAATTCCACATGGGCTGTATGCTACATCCTCAAATTCTGTAAAAAGTGTAATTGAAGCATCCGGCAAAAGCCCTTTTGATGTGGAAGCAGCAGAAATACCACCTGCTCCGCCCCCTATAACTATGATTCTTAGATTTTCTTGAGACATTTAAATCCACCTTTTTAATTAGAGTTCATTTTTAATTCTTAATTCAAGCTTAATCAACTTACCTTTATGGGCTTAATAAGCTTCTTAAACTTAACATTGTCCTTATTAGCCATTTTTTCAAAATCAGGCAGAGCTGAACATTCTCCACAGCTAACGCACCCCGCGATGCTACTTTTCGCTGCATGATCATACTGAGACATAATTTTTGCAGCCTCTCTGTAAACATATTCCATTATTTCAGGACTAGGCGGTTTAACGTTTTCCATCGGGGTTCCGGCAACAGGTCTAAATGGAACAATAAAAGGATATACCCCTAATTCAGCACATAGCGCGGCTCCATCTATTACCGTTTGCAGATCCTCACCCATGCCAACCAGAACATAGGTGCTAACCTGCCATCTCCCGAAAACTCTCACGGCTTCTTTCCATGATTCAACATATCTATTAAAGCCAATCTTTGCTTTCCCCGGAGTAACACGTTCAAATACCTCAGGGTCGAAGGTTTCAATGTGAATACCAACGGCATCAACTCCAGAATCCTTTAATTTTTGAAACCATGAGAAGTCTTCAGGTGGAATTATTTGTAATTGTATGGGAAGCCCTGTTCCTTTCTTTACCTCGGAGCATATTTCGGCATATTTCGCTAAAGCCTTATTCTCATCAGGCGCAACGCCAGATGTGAATACTATGTTTGAAATACCGTCGAGTTCCTTTGCGAGCTTAATCGTCTCAACTAAGCTTTTGGCGTTTTTAAACCCTACGGTGCTTCTGTCCTTGAGCGTAAGCTCTATACCGCAGAATTGACATTTCCTTTCATCACGCCAAAATTCGCATGTTTGAAGCAGTGTCGTCGCAAAGGTAGTTGGGCAATGAAGGATTCCCATCTTCTGCATGGATACCCCTGCAGAAGTTTTATGATCAGCAAACTTGGCGTTACCCATAGGTTCTACCTGAACCAAGGCAACATCGTCCTTGAATATCCAGTATTCACCGTTAATTTCATCTAAGTAATAGGGTGAGTATTTAACAAAATCACCCACTACCGGAATATTCGCCTCACCATCAGGAAGGATTTTTAAATGAATCCCACCCGTAGGCCCTGCACCACCGCTCCTGATACCTTTTGTATCGGGAATCCTAAGTCCCAGACTTTGCAACTCTACTTTAAGGGTCGTCGAGTCCATCTTATGCCCCCTACAATTTATTTAGGTAAAGAACTACATGCCGGCAAATTAAGTATTACCGGCAAAACAATGCTCCAAAATATCAATACTCTATTATAAACTTTAATAGAGTATCTTACATAGTCCAAGTGCTAAACATCATTGCGCCTGCTCTATGATGTTCAATCACTATGTCCAATATATCGGTCGGATGAATAGGGATTACGCCCTCCATAAAATTAGCTTCATTCATACCGAGAAGAGCTGCTGCCGAAAAACGGCATGCATAAACTGTAATACCCTCACTCAACATCTTGTTAACGAGGTTAGGATATAACTGAATACCAGCACCATAACCATCCTCTCCTATGTTCGGCCAACCTCTTAACACAGGTATGCCTGATGCAGGACCATAGAAAAGGACTTTAGTATCATAGCCTTTTCTCTTTGTTCTAATTGCTGTAAGCATATTAATACCAGCTACTGAACCTTCATAAGGAACTGAGTGAATAAGGAAGAGCGCCTTTTCACCCTCTTTAGCCATGTGATCCGGGAACAGCTTTTCCTCATAATTCACTAATGCTTTACCATTTTCCGGCTTATCGGTCTTAACCATATCTACTGCCATGATACGTACCTCCCTAAGTTATTTATTTTTGAACCTGCTGTTGGACAACAGGAACTCTGTAGCTTTTGTTAAATACATTGGCTTTCTATGTTCATTCATTAAAATCCCATCAATCCCAGAATAAAACAAATAGTAGTTTTATTCAATTAGTTTTTGTTTGCCAAAATCAATTCTTAATGACAATGGATTATTTGTGTACCTGCTTCCCCTCTTATTGCAGCCTCTATACAATCTAAGGATGTAATTATTGCTTTCTTACCGCCTGAGCGTAAAAACTGAATTGCGGCTTGAATTTTCGGACCCATACTGCCGGGTGGAAAATGTCCATCCAGATAATACTGCTCTGCTTCCTGGAGACTCATTTTTGATATGCTTTTTTGCTCAGGTGTTCCAAAGTTAATTGCTACGCGGTCAACTGGTGTTATTAAAAGCAGAAGCTCCGCTCCTATATAGTTCCCAATCATCTCGGCTGCGAAATCTTTATCTATCACAGCAGGCACTCCACTTAGGCAACCGGCTTCATCTCTTATTACCGGAATGCCGCCTCCCCCGCATGCGATAACGACAAAATCCCTATCCGCCATATCGGCAATCTCTTCCTTCTCAATAATATCAACAGGTTTAGGAGAAGCCACGATACGCCTGAACCCTCTTCCGGAGTCTTCTCTCATTAACCATCCTTCGTTCCTACTTAGTATCTCACTATCTTCTTTGCTGAAAAATGGGCCAATAAATTTAGCAGGGTCATTAAATGCGGGATCATCTTTTGAGACTACGATTTGAGTTAAAAACACTATAATGGGCTTTTTAATATTATTTACGGTAAAGGTATTTCTAAGACGCTGTTCTATCATATAACCTATCTGGCCCTGAGTCATGGCACTGCAAGCATCAAGCGGCATGGGTGGAATATTTTCAGCCGAGCACTCCTGCTGCATTAAGAAATTGCCAACTTGAGGACCGTTCCCATGGGTAATGAGTATTCTATAGCCCATATTAAAAAGACTAAGTAATTTGTTGCACATTAAGTCTGTTTTGACCATTTGCTCAGCATAAGTGCTGTTACCATCTTCACCCATTAGAGCATTTCCGCCAAACGCAACTACTGCTGTTTTTTTTAAATTATCTTTTCTCTTCATTTCTATATACCTCCCCTGGCTGTAATCATTCCAACCACCCTAGATGCTTGAGCATTAGTGGGGAAAACCAACACTCCTTCTTCCCTTAATTTATCTTCCTGGTCAATCAAACCCTGTGGGTCGTTATGCGTACCGCAGACATGAGCTACGAATACTACATTTCGCCCCTTTTTCTTTGCTGATCGCTTTGCCTCTCTTATGGCAGGTAGCAGATCGCCTGCGGGATCGGGGCTTGCCACATATCCTAAAACGACATCTAATAGAATTACGGCAACATCTGCCTTAGATGCTTCAGATAGGAGCCTTTCACTTCTTAGGGTTGCATCAATCATAGGATGAGGACGACCTACGGTAAACTCCTCTTCACCCAGATCTATTAAAGAATTTTTTTCACTTTTATTTGAGTTTTTGAGTTTATATTCTTTATTGGACGGGGCGTTTGAATAAATTTTCCCCAGTATGGGCTCAAGCACATATTGCGCCTCATAACAAAGAGTGCCCCCTGAATAAAGACCTCTAATATATTTTTGTTTAGAGTTTAACGATTTAACGGCTTGTTGAGCCTGCTTCTTCCAATTCTTAGCGCTAATAATATTTGGTTTTTTACTACTATTCTGAGCAAACTGTACTGCACGTATTGCCGCATCATCAAGCGTTGAAGCGAAGTAGATATTCGGATCATCGCTCTTTAGATTGCTACCCATAAAACATATAACAGAAGGTTTGCCGGTCTCTTTGAGTGCTTCTAGGACTTTTTCTGCAACTTCTTTTGAGGGTGGTTTTGAAACCACAAGAAGCACCTGGGTGCTATTATCTTTATCAAGTATTTTTATCGCTTCTAAAGTTGTAATACCCCCAACCTCTTGAGACAGATCCCTGCCCCCGACCCCTATACCGTGAGTAATGCCCGAGCCTAAATTGTTTATAAGGCAGGTAACTTCCTGAAGACCGGTACCGGCAGCAGCAATAACTCCAATTGGTCCCTTGTTAATAATATTTGCGAACCCAAGCCCTATGCCGTTTATTATCGAAGTACCGCAACCGGGCCCCATTACCAAAAGCCCTTTTTCTCTAGCCCTTTGCTTCACCTCTATTTCTTCTTCAAGGGACAGATTGTCACTGAACAAAAATGTATGCAGTCCTTTTGTAATCGCTTTTGCAACTTCAAGCTTAGCATATTCACCCGGGACGGAAATTACAGCAATATTAGCTCCAGGTAATGAGTTTGACGCAGTTTCTAGGCTCTTATATATAATATTTGAAGTATTGCCTATATCGGCTGGAGCAAGGAGTGTTTCTAATTGCAAGATCGCCTCATCTCCAATTGCCTGCGACTTAGCCTCGACAGCAATGATCAAATCATTAGCACCTGCAGACTCTGGCATCTTCTCGATTAACCCTGCCTCTTTAAGCATTAACAAGTTAGCCTCAGTAGCCATAATCGCAGCAGCTTGCTTCACTCCCTCAAGTGCGCTCAGCTTTTGACTTATCTGCATAAGCTTCATTGAATCCTGATAATGATTTTTTCTAATTGTATTAACTATTGCCATAATTTGTAATTCCCTATCCTAAGCAGCAAGCTGATATCTCTTTCCAAATGCCATAATTGCTTTTGTAAAACATTCATAAGGAGCATGCACAATGCCCGCTCCAATTTGCCCAGCGCCTGAGCTTTTATGCACAACAGCACTATTGATGCTAGGTAGAATTTCTGTTTCTACAACTTTACGTATATCAATCCCAGTCGGCGTTCCTTCAAAATCCAGGCAAGGAATCCCGAACTTAGGGTTTTTAGTTGTAGTGATTTGACCCATTTGTTTAAAAATTTTGACGGAGTCTTGAAACCCTCCGCCAGCAAACGAAGCCATGGATGGAGCCGCAGCAATTGCAAATCCTCCGAGCCCCATAGTTTCTATTATCGAGCTGTCACCAATATCCGGTGCACCATCCTCCAAACCGTAACCAGGGTTATAGAGTGCATCTAAAAGCAAAGGAGAAGGTGCTATAAACCATTTATCCCCAAGTCCGCTTACTCTTATTCCAAAGTCGGTGCCGTTTCTAGACATAGCGGTTACGATAGTGGAGTTTTCAATGTCGCTCGCCGCAACCATTGCAAGCTTGCAAGCGGTCATAGAGAAATTGAGAAAGAAGTGGCTATTTCCTGCTATGAATCTATACGCTTTAAAAGCTTTTTCTTTTGATATATTTAACGAAAATAGAGGTTCCACTATGTTTTTTAAGAAAATATTTGTCGATGCGGCGTGACGATTATGACACTCATCGCCCATCTGAATCCCCTGTGCTAAAACACTCCAAATTGGTATACCGCCCATCTTTTTTATAACTCGTTTCAAAACCGGAGCAAATTCATCTCTCATATAACGTAGTCTAGTGATCGTCTCTTTTTCTACTGAGCCAAACCATAAAACCTTGCCTCCCCCCTCGTTAAAAGTGGAATAAGAAGTATTTCCATATGTAAGATCCTTAGTAACAAGTACAGGCATGGAAGCTGAGATAATCCCGGTCATAGGACCGACCGAGCCATGGCTATGATTGGCGGAAAGGGTAATTTTCTTCGATTTCATTAACTTATCAGCGGATTTATCATCCGTAGCTAATCCTTCTAAAATAAGAGCGCCTTTAACTGCCCTCTTCATTGGATCACACATCCTATTCCACGCAATTGGAGGACCAGAATGTAAAATCGTATAAGGCGTCATGCCGGGTATAACATTTAGCGCCGAGTCGATATCAGTAAGGACCGGCTCTACCGACATTAATCGTTTAACAGCTAAGTTATTTGCTTCATTTATTTTCTGTGCAATATATTTATGCTCAATCACTATCTTTACTCATCCTTATGATGGTGGAACTGCCAGTACCCATATTAATTTTGCTTTTTTATCTGCAACGTTTTTCCATTTATGATCTATCTGTGTCCTGAAATTGAGGCTATCCCCCGGCCCCAAAATATAAGTTTCACCCTTCATCTGAAACTCCACTTTTCCCTGAAGACAATAAACCAGCTCTTCCCCTCTATGCTTCATGGGCTTTTTGCCACTGGACGCACCAACTTCTAACACTGCATATGCAGCTGTCATAATAAAATCACCGTATTTTTTTGCCGATATACCACTGAGTTCGAGACCTTTTTTAAAAGTTAATATAGGCTCTCGCTCCTTTGCAGAAACAAAAACAACGTCTTTATCTTCTTTGGCTTGCTCAATGAAATAGTTTACGTCCCTTCCCAGAGCATCGGCTATTTTCATCATGGTAGTTATAGTGGGAATAATGCCGTTTGACTCTATCTTGTGAATTGCTGCGGCAGAGATTCCGGAGCGCCCTGAAAGATCCTTTAGAGATAAACTCTTCTCTGTGCGAAGATACTTAATCTTCTCTCCCAGTTTAGAAATAATATGATCTATTTGAGTTCTTTCTTTATCCATGTTGCACTTGAGGTTGAGTATGATTACCTACGCCAATGAACGGATTGGTATTAAGGTCCCAAAATAGTTCTTTTTCATTTTCTTTATTAACAAACGCAACTTTCATATCAGAAGTAACTCTTCCTATGTTCTCGCAAGAAAGTCCTTTGTTATAGAACCTATTTTTAACTTTATCAGTATTCCCGGGTCTGAGGGAGAAAATGAATCCATAACTAGGAAAAGCGAGCAGCCAGTCTTTAAGCGGCACTTCACAAGGTTTGGATATTGAGTCTATATTGAGCAGCGCGCCTTTCTGAGAACTCTCTAAAAGCATTAAGATTGAGCCTACAAGCCCAGCCATGCTTACATCCTTTGCACTATCAGCAAGCCCATCTTCTGCAATTTGGGCAATAAGCTCAAGATCCCCTAGAACTTCTTCATCTTTAAGCATGCTTGAGGAATCCCAGAAGTTAAAACCCGACACGAATTTACCTTTTGAATTGGAAACAAAAACGAGATCATCCCCCACTCTAGCATTAAAACTTGAGAGAATATTCTTGGCTTTACCTAGTATGAAAACACAGAGTGATGAACAATCGGCATCTTGAGAAAAATGCCCCCCTACAACCGGGACTTTATATCGCCGAGCATTGTCAGAAATACCTCTTAATACTTCTTTAGTTTCATTATTATTTGAGGAAGATAGAACATCTACGATAGCAATAGGCCTGCCACCCATTGAGTAAATATCATTTACATTTGTAAGAACCGATGTTCTTCCTGCTAGATAAGGATTAGACTTTAGTAAGGGATGATAAACACCTTCGCCCGCAATTAACAGATAGTGATCATCAGACTTAATGGCTGCTGTATCATCTCCAAGCAGGATTTCTTCGCCATTTATGTTGGAAGTTGTAGGAAGATATTTCCATATATCGCTGATTGCCTTTTTTTGAACTAAACTTTCGGATGACTTTAAACTTTCGATCAATTCCCGCATGATTTTCCTTAATTCGTTCAATCAGATTCTAAATTAGCTCTCATCAACTGGTGTGGCTGTTCTTGGTAGGTCTCAAGTTCACCAATTTTAGACCACCCTAACCTCATAAAAAACCTCACATTTCGAGGCTGTACATATGCAAGAAAAGTATCACAATCAATTGACTTGATTGTCTCAACTGCAAACTTGACTAGACCCGCTCCAACCCTGCCAGTGCGGTAATCTTTAGAAGCGCTGAGTCTTCCACCAAACCATGTTCTACCTTCTTTTTTATAGCACCTTACCCCGCCAACCATCTTGCCATCCGACTCTTTAATAGCAATTATGTGTATAACCTCATGAACTGGATCGCTATCATATTCGTCAATATCTGTCTCAGTAAAAATCTTTTGTTCTTCAACAAATATTTGTTGGCGCAAGTGAAAATATTCTTCAAGTTCATTTTCACTTTCTGCTATCTTAAATAAGATTTTTTCCAAAGATTCTTCCGATTACACACAAACAATTACATGCGTCCAATTACATATGCCATCGAACAGCTTTGGCGTTTACTATAATAGACACTGTATCAACTTTAGGAAATCAAGTCAAGAGTTTTTTCGTATCGAATTCAAGTTAGTATCTTCTGCAAAAATAAATTTTTAGGATTAAGAATATAATGGTTGACTTAACTCTCAATATTTCCTAAAATATATAAAATGTATACTATAGGAAAAATTAATGCCTATCTATGAATACTATTGCTCAGACTGTGATAATGAAATAAGCATACTCTTCTTAAGTTTTTCAGAAGCATCAGATAGCACTCCAACTTGCCCCCAATGTGAAAAGAACAATCTGCAGAGAATCCTGTCGCAGGTTTCTGTTTCTCAAAATATTAAAGAGACTACAACTACTTCAAATCCTGTTAAAAATTCAGACTTAGAGGATCCAAAATCTTTAGCAAAAGAGATGGATAGAGCAACGAGCAATTCAAAAGCTGATTATGGAGAGGACTACAAAGAAGTAAAAGGCAGACTCGAGAAAGGGGAAACACCTGTGTCTATTGAGACAAAAATGCGTAAGCGCGTTGGCGAGAAAATGAGCTCACATTAAAACTTTAAAGATTATAAGCGTACCAAAATTAATGAATAACAGGAGGAATTGCTATGAGCGTAGTAAAAAGAAAGAAAGTATTTGATAATCACAGCCATATTGGGCCTGTACCTGGGTTTGCGTATTACGGGCTTCCTGAAGCTGTAAAGCCTACAACGGACTATGATACTACAGAGGAATATTTAAAAGGCATGGATAAAAATGGGGTTGAACGCGCTCTCGTAATGGCGAACTATGGATATCCTGATTCGGCTCAGCCCTTTACTTTAAATCCGCTTGTCGGAGAAAGCGTACAATCCTCAGATCGTTTATTTGGATTAATATGGGTTTCGGCGCTGCCTAAGGATAAAGAACGCACAACTGAGGCGCTTAAATTAATCGGAGAAAAAGGTTTGGTCGGGCTTAAAACGACATGCCTCTTAGGCGGCACATTTGATCCGGCCCAGTGGGATGAGGAGTCGGCAGAACTGTGGAAAATGATTTTGAAAGCTGCGGCTGAAAACGATATGCCTTTTCACATCCATACCAGCCCCGGCGGAGGCTCTGATATAGACAACGCCCTTGCTCTGATCAAAGAGTACGGCAAAGATGTCAAGATCCATGTAGTGCACATGGGCGGAGGCGTTAGCGGTCATATAAAATTTGTGCCGAGGTTCTTTGATCTGGTAGAGGAAGGTTATCAGGTATATACCGATTCATCATGGGCAGTGGGTTTTGGATCGGCCTGGCTCCTTAAAGAAATCGAGGAAAGAGGGGTCGGTGGAGACCGTTTTCTATTCGGCTCTGATATCCCGTGGAGTGACTTTGCATCAGAATACTGGAAAATCGAAGGGGCTGATATTTCAGAACAGTTAAAAGAAGATATCTTCTGGAATAACGCAGAAAAGCTTTACGGCAAAAACTGGTAATCATAGTATTTAGGGAATTAGCACTCTAACAAATAGTTAGGAATAACGAAAATTTCACCGGACCCTATAGGTTTCTATGCAAATCTATAGGGGGGGTTATTAATAGCACCTAAATAAAAACTTAACCTATCTACACTTAGACCAATCTAGGGATTATTATGCAGTAAGTCTCTGTTATGATTACCAAGAACACTTCAATTTCCTAGCTAAAATGAACGTACGGTATGGGTCCCCTGGCTGGACCAGGTTGGAACCTCTTTGATGTCTGCTAGAGAGGTCAGTTCCCCCTAAAAATATCCAATTTAGACACCTATTTAATAGGTTTTATCCTGCCTTTTGGCCATCAACCTTGGTTTAAGTTGGAATTATCAAGTAGGTAACGCTTCCTGGCCATTCTGATGACCTCCCGCATATAGGGATTTTCTATCAAAATTCTAACTCAACTTATTATCCCGTATTATAGGGGGTCAGGCCCGGAAAACCCACGGATAACGCCTATATAGAATCATTCAACGGGAGCTTTAGGGATGAATGTTTAAACACCCACGGGTTTCTGTCACTTGACGACGCAAGGGAAAAGATAGAAACTTGGAGGAGAGATTATAACGGGTTCAGGCCCCATTCTGCGCTGGATAAAACGACACCTGAGGAGTATGTGAAAAAGCACTTAAAAAAAGCCAGAAATCTCTAACATACGTGGTACAGCTTTTGGGTGAGGCTCAATATGAAAAATTACAACTTAAAAGGTGCCCCTATTTTTGGTGGCTTGACACTAGAAGAAGCTCAGAGGCGCGAGTGGCTTGTTACAAACGGCTTGGGGAGTTATGCTTCGGGAACTATTGCTGGGCTTCTGACCCGGAGATACCATGGGTTACTTATTGCAGCACTAAATTCGCCTGTAAGGAGATTTCTGCTCGTTACAAAACTTGACGATACCGTGATGTACGATGGTCAAGACTTTGCTCTTTTCTCCAACCGCTGGTCTGATGGAACCGTTGATCCAAAAGGCTATAAGAATATAGAAAGCTTTCGCTTAGAAGGCAGTATTCCATTATGGCGTTATGCAATAGCCGATGCAATACTTGAAAAGCGTATATGGATGAAGCAAGGAGAAAATACCACATTTGTAAGATATAGCTTAAAGCGTGCTTCTAGTCCCGTAAGTCTGAAAATAAAAGCTTTGGTTATACAGAACCTACCATGGGTTAACAAAAGCAGGAAACTGGAAGATGAATGTTCGACCTGGAAACGCTGGTCTTGAAATTCAGGCTTTTGATAAAGCAACACCATTTTATATAGTCAGTGACAAAGGAAATTTTGTAACCGCTAACAAGTGGTTCTACGGTTTTAATCTATCAGGGGAAATAGAGAGAGGACTTGATCATATTGATGACAATCTGTATGCAGGAGAGTTGACTACTATTCTTTCCGCCGGGGATTCATTGTCAATAGCGTTAAGTACTGAAGAGTTTGAAAATTTTGATGGAGAGATGGAGCTTGAAACCCGGAGAGATCATGAAGCGGAGATTCTAAATAATCTTA